>CAYVJW010000043.1:0-12113 GCA_964451885.1 uncultured Candidatus Peribacteria bacterium
TCCTGCTCCGAATAATTCATAGCCGTTCACCGACTGTTTGATACGATTGTCCCAGCTTTTAGATATAAATTATTTACGATGGGAAACTTGATGATTTTGATGCAAAAACGAAGAAGTGGGAAAAAGAAAAAGAATCACTTTCTAAAGTCATCCGGGATGAGGTACTGGAACAGCAGGCCTTTTATGAACTACTAATGCACCTCCCAAAACTCTGGAAGAAAGCGAGTTATGTTCAAAAACGAAAACTCTCCGAATTACTGCTGTTGAGCATCAAAGTCAAAGACGGAAAACCAATCAGTATGAAGGTTAAACCCGAATTTGAACATATGTTTCCGGAAAAATTCCGGGATGGTGGGCCAAGTGGGAAGAAATTCGAACCTTTTATCTTTTCGAACGAAAGCAGTCTCAGATTGGTATTTCGAAGTTTCAGTATGAAGAAACACTCAATAGAGCCAAATTTCATGATAGTAGAATAAAAATTTGATTATTCTACTTTTTTATGCAAAATTGGAATTAAGGCATTTTTAATTCCACAAAATGAAATCCTTTAACGCTGGTACACATAAACAACAATATGAGTACAAAAGCTTTTCTCCGAGTTTTCTCAATGAAATGACATTAAATTGGGAAAGCGAACAAACTATTAAGATGCTTGCAGAAGCGAATCGATATTTGGGAGAGTTGAATGCTTATTCTTCTCTTGTCCCAGATGTGGATTTTTTTATACGTATGCACATTGTCAAGGAGGCTACTGAGTCCAGTCGAATTGAGGGGACACAAACAAATATCGAAGAAGCGATTAAAGCCAAGAGTCAAATTGATCCAGAAAAGAGAGATGATTGGCAGGAAGTACAGAATTACATTCAAGCGATGAATCAATCAGTTGTGAATCTTGAGAAATTACCTCTTTCTATGCGACTTATTAAAGATGCTCATGAGATTTTGCTTTCAGGGGTTCGAGGCCATGGTAAAACACCAGGCAAATTCCGAAAGAGTCAAAACTGGATTGGAGGGGCAAATCTCAAGAGTGCTTCCTTTGTTCCCCCTGCTCATGAAGAATTGCCTGACTTATTGAACGATTTGGAAAAGTTTTGGCATAGAACAAATGTTCCAGAACTAATTCGCATTGCTATTGCCCACTATCAGTTTGAAACCATTCATCCATTTTTAGATGGAAATGGAAGAACAGGACGACTCATTATTACCCTTCATTTGGTTGATTTGGGGATTCTCGAAAGACCAACTCTTTATTTATCTGATTTTTTCGAACAACACCGACAATCTTATTTTGATGCGTTGGCATTGGTCAGGCATTCGAATTCATTAGACCAGTGGATACGATTCTTTTTGGATGGCGTGATTTATACAGCACAGAAAGGGAAGAAAACCTTCCAATCTATTGTGAAGCTTCGTCAGGAATATGAGAAAAAAATTCTGATATTTGGGAAAAAAGCAGAAACCATACAAAAATTACTGCATAAACTTTACCAGAATCCTGTTATCTCTCCTCGTGAGACGGAGGCGTTTTTGAAAATTACTCCAACTACAGCAAATAAGATTTTGCAGGAGTTAGAATCTATGGGGATTTTGAAAGAAACTTCTGGAATGCAGAGAAAACGTTCTTATATGCTTCATGCATATTTGGAGCTTTTTAAGAACTGACACTGAATCCATACAACCTTATGCTGAATAACTATTTTATTCATGGCAGGACAAAACCAACGCTGGATGATTTTAAGAATCAAACCATCAATATTCCACTTAGGGTAACCGACAAAATAACCTGAACAATTTCATCCCAGCTTCACATCATATAAATCTTTAAAAACTTTCACAATATTATAATATTCCTCAATTTTTTTAAAATTTATCTGATATAAATCTGGGCGAACTTGAACATGTTATTTTATCGCTCACCCTTATCAGGTGAAATTAAAAAATTTTAATTTCTCATTGTTAATTGTTCACTATCAAAGCACAATTTTCATCTTCCCCAAAGGTTCCTGCGGCTGGTAAGCATCTTTCAATTGCCGGAAAATTTCGTCTACTAATCCTTCATCTCCTTCCTCTGCTCGATCTAAGGCTCCTTTCGGACAGGAAAAAACAAGCGGTTCGTGTTTTATTTTCCGAGCAACAATCTCTTTTGCCTGGTCTATATGGATATCATAAATATGCGCGTTGGAAATCGAAACCGTTAGAACTCCCGGTGAAACTCCCAACTTTTGCGCCAAAAAATAAGCCAATAATGCAAATCCTGCTACGTCATGGGGATTGCCGAGCATCATGTCATTGGAGCGAATAATTAAATGCAAGCATAATTTTCCTCCCATTACTTGAGCCGTAAAACAAAAAGGGCAGGGAACGTTTTTTTTTCTGGTTCCGTCAATCAGTCCATCATCACTTGGATCCCACATTAAAATTACTCCATGACGGGAAGTCGGATCTTCTGTTAATAATCTTATCAAACCGTCAATTTGATCCCGGCCGAAGTGTTTTCTCCAGCGGTAACCGTAGGCGGATTCGACGCAATTGTTTTCTTCGGCAAAATCATTCCAAATTTTTGTAAAACGCTGCAAGAAAGCTAAATTTTTGTGCCCCATTAAAAACCAGATTTGTTCGGCTATAAAAACTTTCAGGGGGATGCGACGAAGGGTTAAAAGCGGAAATCCTTTTTCCAGGTCATATCGCATTGATACCCCCGGAAGGCTATGGCAGACGTGCCCCGTACGTTCATTTTTTTCTGCAATTCCGTGTTCCAAAATCGCTTTTAAGAGAGAGGAGTACTGTGTGTCAAATTCGTTTTTCATCGAATCGATTTTGTCAAAATATAAAAAAATAACAAGTGAAGATTTAATACATATAACATATAATTTCATTTCATCAAGCGAAATTAGCAAAAATCTTCTTATATATCTTTGAATATCCTCATTTCTCTGCTATAATAAAGGGATTTTTGGTATAAATGGATTTAATTAAAAGCATTTGGCTTCAACTCGTAGAAATTTACGGGATATTTACCTGGAAAGAGTGGCTGCTATATATCACTATTGTCATCATCGGATTTCTTGTAATTCGAGCTTTATTGCGCTACTGGCATCGAAGGCATGAGAAAACGGAACTCGTTCATATGAGAGTCACCTTACCCAAGTCTGATTCTAAGCTTGACCAGGAAAAACGGACGGAAAAAGACTTTCGCGAAGCAATCGGAAAAGCTGAACAACTCTTTCGAGCACTTCATGAAACTAGGGAATTGAATTTGTACAATATTATTTTCAAGAGGACGCTGTGGAGAAAGCCACAGCTTGCATTTGAACTTCAATTCGAAAAAAGGCAGCTGAATTTTGCCATAGTCTGCGATCCTTACTATCAAAAAATAGTTGATAAGCAAATCACCTCCTTTTATCAGGCAGCTGAAATTGAAATTTTAAAACCCGAACAATATTTTGATCTCAAACCGAAAGATTTCTATGCCAACGGATATTACATGTACACGGAAAAACCGCACTGGTATCCTATCCAAACTTATAAAAAAATAGAAGATGATGCCTTAAACGACCTAGCAAACTCTTTTGCGAAACTTTCCATGGAAGAAAAAGCCGTTATACAATTTGTCATTCATCCAAAATCAAAAAAATGGCAGAAACAAGCAGAAAAAATATCTACCAGACTTTATAAAGAAAAAAAGGAACCAAGCGGGATTTTCAGTATCCCCATTATTGGATTTCTGCTTCGGATTTTATTTCTTCCCATTAAAATTCTTGTTTCGGGATATGATCCTAAAACCGACACCTTAACCGGGGAAGCAGAAGATAGCGGTGGTATGGTGCGTATGCTTTCCTCCAAAGAAGAAGTTTATAAATCCATGGGCGAAAAATCCGCTCAGTCCGGTTATGACACTACCATTCGAGTATTGGCCGCTTCTCCGGAGAAAGACCGAGTCGAGGAAATACTGAACGGAATTTTTGTGGCTTTCAATGTTTTTAAAGCTAAGGGATCGAATACGTTTGAAAACCAGCGAATCATTCCCCTCAATTTCATTAATTCTCCTCTTATCCAACATAATTATCGGCTCAGGTTGCCCAGCTTCTTTGAAAAAAAATGTCTTTTATGTTCCGAAGAATTGGCCACGCTTTTTCACTTCCCTGATTCACGGTATAACCGAATACCAACCATCGCCTGGCTCACGTATAAAATGCTTCCCCCACCTATCGATCTTCCGAAAGAAGGGGTTGTCCTTGGAAATTCCATATACCGGGGAATCGTAAAACCGGTTCGATTTATGCGAGATGACCGTACCAGACACCAATACTGCATCGGTAAATCAGGATCCGGAAAGTCCGTACTTCTCTGGAACATGGCTGTTCAGGATATAAAAAATGGAGACGGAGTATGTGTTATCGATCCGCACGGAGACCTGGTAGATGACATCGTTAACTGTATTCCGAAAGAGCGAGCTAAAGATGTTGTTATTTTTGATCCGGGCGATCTTGAGCGTCCCATGGGACTCAATATTCTTGATGCTAAAACAGCGGAAGAAAAAGATCGAGCCAGTCTAGATGCTATGGAAATATTTATTAAATTATTCGGAAACGAAGTCTTCGGTCCGCGTATCCAACACTACTTTCGTAACGGCTGCCTCACTCTCATGGATGATGTAGATGAAGGAGCCACGCTGATTGATATCCCCCGTCTTTTTATCGATGATGACTACCAAAAATATAAAGTATCCAAAGTGCAAAATGTGATGGTTCGGGCTTTTTGGGAAAACGAAATGGCCAACACCGGAGAACGGGAAAAACAAGAGATGATCCCGTATTTTACTTCAAAATTCGGCCCCTTTATCACCAACACAACGATGCGTAATATCATCGGACAAACAAAATCTTCTTTTAATGTCCGTAATCTTATGGACAGCCAAAAAATCCTCATGGTGAATCTCTCGAAAGGTAAAATCGGGGAAATCAACGCCCAACTGCTCGGCCTTATCATGGTTGCTCGTATTAATATGGCTGCTATGGGACGATATAATATCCCGAAAGAAGAACGAAAAGATTTCTTCTTTTATGTGGATGAGTTTCAAAACTTTGCCACTGATACTTTTGCGGCTATTTTATCCGAAGCCCGTAAATACCGGCTTTGCCTGATAATGGCACACCAATATATTGCCCAGCTGACTGAAGGCAGCGGAGGCGGAGGTGGGGACACGAAAATCCGGGATGCAGTATTTGGTAACGTGGGATCTATGATGAGCTTTAAAGTCGGCGCTGATGATGCCGAATATCTGGAAAAAGAATATTCTCCCGCGCTTTCTGCTCAAGATATTCTGAGCATTGCTAACTATAAAGCTTACGTAAAACTAAACATAAACAACACCACTTCCAGTCCATTTTCCATGCAGACCCTTTATGATCCGAGTATGAAAAACGAGGCAGTAGGAGAGGTCATCAAGAAATACTCCCGAATGAAATTCGGACGGAAAAAAGAGTTTGTGGACGCGGAAATCGAAGCTCGAATGGGTGTAGGGCAAGGTGCAGGCGGAGGAGCCGGCGCCCCAGCGGCAGGAAAAGTGGACATGATGGCACAAATGCAGGCGGGCGCCCCGCCGGCAGGAGGACCGGCACCAGCACAGTCACCGCCACAATCAGCTCCTGCAGCACCACCGCCACCAGCTCCTGACTCGGCCCCGGCTCAAGATTCCGCCGCTCCACAGGCAGAAGAAGCTCCTCCTACAACGCCACCGACGCCTTCTGAAGAAGAAACTTCACCTGTTGCTTCACCGGATGAAGAAAATATAAAGAGGGAGGTGTAAGGGTGAGAGATAAAATAACATGTTCAAGTTCGCTCAGATTTGCATTATAGATTTATAAAAAATTGAGGAATATTGTAATATTGTGAAAGTTTTTAGAAATTTAGGTGATGTGAAGCTGTGATGAAATTGTTCAAGTTATTTTGTCGCTCGCCCTAAGTGATAAGAAAAAATTGAATATTAGATTTAGAGGACTCTTTGAGTCTGACATTAACAGTTGGCACTTCAGGAAGTTTCAGCAGAATCAATTATTGAAAAAAATACTATTGGGTTTCTAGCTAAATTCCGCTTCTAATAAGGCACTAATACCATCTCCAACATTGGAAAATGTTTCAAATTTAGAGTTACTAAAGTTATACCACTTTCTTCTGCCGTTGATGCTATTAAGGAATCTAAAAGTCCTGTTCCATATTTTTTATGAAAATCCCTTCTAAAAATTCCCCCCTTTTTTGAAATCATTCCATTTACCGGAATTAGTTCTAATTGAGAAACCAAGTTATCTAATATCACTTGTTCGTGCCCTTCTCGAACTCCAGCATACAATTCCGCAGCAGTTAAGGCTGAAATTGCGGGACATTTTTCCAGGCTATCCAAAAAATCTACAGCTTCTTTCTTTCCACGCAGATAGTCGATTAATATACAAGTATCCAGCAAGTATTTTCTCATTTTCTATCTAGTTCTGAACGAATATCTCTAAATTCATTAATTACCTCTTTTCTATCTGCCCACATCCCTTTTGCAGCCTTAAGTGATTCTTTCCAATTAAATCCTTTTTGTATTTCCAAAAAACGATCAATCGCCTTGCGTATAATTTCACTCTGCTTAACCCCGCTGGAATAAGCCAGAGATTTAATTCCTGTATTTTGCGCCTCTGTTAAGTAAACCTGAGTTTTTAGCATGAATTATTAATTATGAAGTATGTTCTAAGTATATATGTCATATCCAGGAATGTCAACAATTATCCTATTGAATATTCAAGATTCAACAAAAGAGAGTCTACTAACTGCTTATTGCTTATTGTTCATTGTTCACTGAATGAAGTGTCGTCCCCCTCCTCACCAACTTTCGATTCAGATCCAATCCCTCAAAATCACATCCCTCATCTATCACGCTCTGAGAAATAATACAGTTTTCCAACTTCACACCGGGGTAAATAATCGAATCCCTGATTTGGCAGTTTTTGAGCTCACAATCTTCCCCAACAAAAACCTTTCCTGAAAATGTATTACCCTTAATAAATTTTTGACTCTTAATTTTTGATTTTTGATTTTGTAACTTTTTATGTGCTTCCAAATACGTCTCAAAACTCCCAACATCAAACCACTCCCCTGCTATCTCCACTGCCATTACTTGTTTCTCCTGATTTAAAAATTCAGCAAACACACCTCCTAAATTATCTGGATTCATTTCAGAAAAATCATGAAGAATTGGCAGTAAATCTTTTCCTATTCCAAAAAAGCCAGTAGAAACTAGTGTTGATTTTGGATGTTCTGGTTTTTCTTCAAAAGCCTTAACTATTAATTTTTCACAATTATTACCTACTTTCTGTTCTCGATTTTCTATTTCTTGTCCATTTGTCTCCACTACCCCAAATTTCTTTGCCTCATACAAATCTTTCACTCTCCGAACGGCCGTAATCGCTTCATTACCCGAACAAAAAAGTTGTTCAATTTTTAGTTCCGGCAGTAAATTATCTCCTGCCACAACTAATACATTCTCATCAATATTATAATGGCGGATCGCCATAGACACTGCTCCCAAAGCGCCTAATTTTTCTTTATCCGAAAAAGCGTCTTCACAAAATATTTCAACATTCGTTCTCTCTAGTTTTTCAAGCTCTTCCTTGAAATCTGATTTAAATCTTTTGTTTGTCAATAAAACCACTTCAAAATTTTTCGGAATTTTCTCCAAAATATGAGCCAAAATAGTTTTTCCGTCGAGCAGTAAGAGAGGTTTTGCCCGGCGGTCAGTCAGCGGCCAAAGACGTGTGGCAAATCCGCCGGCGAGGATGAGAATTCTCATTGATTAATGAATGAATAATAACGACAAGAAAAAAATTACATATTACTATAGGTCTTTTCATTTTTCCTGGACACTCTTTTAACAAACACTTTCGTATTTTTTAGTTCAAAAACAATACGGAAATCACCTTTTCTGGCGCGGTATAAATTCGTTCCAATTACTTTTTTTATATTTATTCCCTTCAAATTCCCTGACTGCACATCTTTTAAAAATGCCAAAAGAAAATCCCTGTCTTTTCTGTTACTCTTTTGTAAAAGCTTTTCCAATTCTGTCATTTTAAAGAATTCTCAAGGGCCTGAATAAATTCATTAATTTCCACCCCCTCTCCATCATTAAAATCATTCGCATCAAATATTTTTTCCTCTGTTTCTTCCACTGGTTCCAGTATGATTTTATTTCCTTCTTCTTTCGCCAAAAATATATTTGACTTTCTTTTTTCGCGCCATTTTTTTGGAATAGTTATCTGTCCAGTACCAAAAACTTTTAGAACGGCCGTACTCATTTTATATAATTTAATAATTTATATAAATTATATTGTTTTATGTGATTTTTGTCAATAAAACACCTAAGTATTCTATCAATCTCAGGCAACCTTTAATGCCTCCTTCACCTCATCCTCTAATTCTTCTCCGTACTCAATCTTAAACGGTAACTTCACCTCATTCCCCCCAATCACTACCACCACTGTCGTCCCCTTCTCTGATTCTATTTTTCGGGATAACAACAGTTTTTTCAATGCCTCCACCTTTTCTTTTGAAGTGCCCTTTTGGATATTTATTTTAAACAATCCTTCCTTCCCTTCTCCTGAAAAAACACAGCAATGCTGTGTTTCTACATTTTTAATTGTCGTAAACATTCCCCCTTTCTCAATTTTATCCCGAACTCCCTTCAAATCCCCTACCGCCACCTCATCAACTATTATATTTAATGCTCCGTCACGCTCATCTATTTTTCCCCTAACCCGCACAAAGGCATCTTCCTCCATTGCTTTCCTGGGGATTTTTTCGAAAATTTGAGGAAAAATAGCTGCTTCTATCTTTCCGGATGTATCTTCTATCTTCAGGATTGCCATATTGCGTCCCTTTTTGGTCACTATCTTTCGAGCCGTAGTTACCAATCCGTGAATCGTCCGCTTTTTTCCCACATCATCTACTTCCGATAAATGCCCAATTAATGTTCCGTATTTTTCAAAATATTTTTTAAAGCCCTTCAAAGGATGGTCTGAAACAAAAAGCCCCATGCTTTCCCTCTCCCATCGGAGTATATCTTCTTTTGTCGCAACAGATTTTTTCAGCGTAAATTCTATAGACGATTCATTCACCCCTCCAAAAAGCCCCATCTGTCCGCTGGCAGATTGGTCCTGATGTTCACGTGCAAAACGGGCAAGATCATCCAGGCTGTCAACCACAGCCTTTCTGTTCCCAAAACCATCAAATGCCCCGGAAAAAGCGAGTGCTTCGAGTGTCTTTTTATTCATCAACTTTGCCGGCACGCGTTTCGCAAAATCAGAAAGCGACTCAAAATCCCCGTTCTCCTTCCTCTCCCGAATAATCTGATCTACCGTATCTTCTCCAAGCCCCTTAATAGCTGATAATCCAAATCTTATTTTTGATTTTTGTTTTTTGTTTTTTTGTTCATGTTTTTGGTCATTGTTATTTGGTGTTTGTGATTTGGAATTTAAAATCTCTAACTGATCAATATCGTCTTTTTGAGAAATAACCGTAAAGTAGCTCCCCGACTCATTTATAGATGGAGGCAAAACTTCAATTCCCATGCTGGCACACTCATTCATCTCCAACACAATTCTGTCGGTGTTATTCCGGTCTGTCGTCATCATAGCCGCCATGAACTCAACGGGAAAGTTGGCTCTCAGATAGGCTGTTTCATAGGCAATACGCGCGTAACAAACGGCATGAGACCGGTTAAAACCATACCCCGAAAATGGAACTATAATTTCGTCAAATATTTTTATTGCTATTTTTTTATTATACTTCTTCCCTGTAGCTCCTTCAATAAACCTTTCCCTTTGTTTATCGAGTATTGATGAAATTTTCTTTCCAATGGCTTTTCTTAAAATATCTGCTTCTCCCAAAGAAAATCCGGCAAAATCCTGTGCAATTTTCAATACTTGTTCCTGATAAACCGCAATTCCGTATGTTTTTTTCAAAATCGGTTCGAGTGCCTTATGTATGTATTTGACTCTTCCTGGCTTATGTTTTCCCTTGATATACTGAGGGATGTATTCCATAGGTCCGGGACGATAAAGCGCATTCATCGCCACTAAATCTTCGAATTCTGTAGGCTTTAACTCCCGAAGATATCGCCGCATGCCGGCTGATTCAAATTGAAATACTCCGGTTGTTTCACCTTCGGCCATCATTTCAAATGTCTTCTTGTCATCAATTGAAATTTTATCAAGATTTATTTCCTCCCCTGTTGTGGCTTTAATATTTGCTTCTGCTTTTTCCAAAACAGAAAGGTTTTTTAGACCCAGAAAATCCATTTTTAAAAGCCCCAAGTGCTCTAACTGTTGATACGGGAACTGAGTTATTTTCACTTCTTCGGCTCCGGGAGCCCACTGAATGGGGGTAAACCGGGTTAAGTTATCCGGTCCGATCATTACAGCACAAGCATGGACAGAAACATGCCGCACACACCCTTCTAATTGCTTTGCCACTTCAAAAACTTTTTTTAGATGAGGTTTTGATCCCAACAAAGTTTGAAAATCAATCACTTTCTCCGCGTCATTCAAAGTAAAACCCGGACGATTTGGCAGGATTTTTGTCAAGGCGTTCATTTCCGCAAAAGGAACCCCTTGCGCTCTTCCCACATCTTTTAATGCCGCTTTAGCTGCCAATGTTCCAAAAGTACATACTTTTGACACCTTTTCTGTGCCATATTTTTCTGTTACATACTGCAATACCTCATCCCGCCTTTCATCCGAAAAATCAATATCAATATCGGGCATGGAAATTCTCTCCGGATTTAAGAACCGTTCAAAAAGCAATTCGTACTTTAAGGGATCAACAGTAGTTATCCCAAGCAGATAAGATACCAATGAGCCAGCCGCGCTCCCCCTCCCCGGCCCTACCGCAATCCCATTTGATTTCGCGAACTTTATAAAATCCGACACAATCAAAAAATAGGCCTCAAATCCCATTTTCCCAATGACGGATAATTCATAATCCAACCTTTCTTGTACTTCTTTTCTACTTCTTTCCAAATATTTTTCCTTCATCTCCTCATCACATTCTTTTCGTAATTGGGAAGCTACTGTTTCTCCAAAAGGTACTTCGAATTCAGGAAGCAAACTTTTTCCGAATTTAAGATCAAGGTTTATTGATTCAGCTATTTTCAAGGTATTTTCCCGAGCTTCTTCTAATAATTCCTCCGGAATATAATTCAACTCTTTGGCAATCTCTTCAAAAGATTTAAACCAATTTTTTTCTGCGAATTTAACACGATGAGGATCGTTTATGCTTTGATTTCTTCCAATACAAAAAAGAGTATCACATGCCTCTTCATCCTGCGGATCAATATAATGAGCATCCGAAGTAACCACCAATGGAGCTTTAAATTTTTTGGCTAATTTCAATTTCCATTCATTTAACTCCTTTTGTTCTTTGTAATGCCTTGAAACTAATTCCACAAAAACATTTTCTATTCCAAATGTATCCTGCAGAGTAACAAAAAGCTTTTCTGCCTTTATAAGAGTTCCGTCACGAAACTCACGCCCAATAATCCCTCCCGTAGATCCTGTCAATACAATTAAACCTTCAGAATACTGAGAAAGCGTGTCCCAGTCTGCTCTCGGTTTATAATAAAAACCATCCAAATAAGCTTTTGAAATAATGGCTAATAAATTTTCATAACCGATTTGATCCTTTGCCAGTACAACAATATGCCCTTCTCTCCCGTCAATACCTGCACGGCGTTCAAAACAGGAATCTTTGGCTACAAAAATTTCCGCCCCTAAAATCGGCATAATCTTTCCCACTTTTTTTGATTCTTCATAAAATTCGACCAATCCGTAACCAACACCCGAATCAGTTAGGGCCACTGCCGGATACTCCAAAATTCTCGCCTTCTTCAAGATGTCTTTCGGTGAGGCGGCTGCTCCCAGTATGGAATAATGAGAATGTGTGTGGAGATTTACGAAGGAGGTTGGCATCGGCAGCATTCTAAGGAAAGAATGTGTGATGATCAATGGAGTTTATAATGTTTAAAATATAAACTTGAGTCCACTCCGAAAAGTACAAGGGAACTCTAAAAAAAGAGCAAGAAA
>CAYVJW010000044.1:0-12003 GCA_964451885.1 uncultured Candidatus Peribacteria bacterium
CCTCCTGAATTCTGGGAAAATCAGAGGCCGTCCCCCTAACTTTGGACAGATTGAGAAGTGAATTAAGAATTGAAACAAAACTTGCGCAATAAAGTGTTCTATGATAGAATACACTATTCTGAAGTAAAAAATGAAAACCTCTATCCAGTTACATAAAATCTTAAAGATATTGAATATCCCTTTGAAATTGCGACAAAAAGTGGTTAAAGATTTTGATAACTTATCCCCGAAAAAGAAAGAAATTTTTTGGAAAACAGCCTTAGAAGCGATACAGAACCTTAATGTGATAAGAAAAGCGATGTTAAATTTTTTATTACAAAGAAATAATGAAATCAAAGAAGACAAGGAAAAACAACGCACCAAAAAAATACTGGAAGGTTTTGATACTCAATTAAATAACCTCTAATACCATGGATAAATTATCTACTCCGACACAAGGAAAAGAATGTAGTACTCGAGATGATATAGAAAATAGGAGAGAAGCATACAGAAAAGCCATGGCAGCAGGAAATGAAATAAAAGACGCTCTGGATAAAGCTGATGAAGTATGTGATCCACGAATAAGAAAAGAACGATTGGATAAAGAATATCGATTAGCAGAACTTAAAAAAGAAGAAGAGAATATTTTCACTGGTTTTAAGAATTTTATAGAATCTATTTTTATTAGTACTGCAGAGGCAGGAACGAAGGAAAAAGATCGTATATACGATCGTAAAAAAGAGGCTCGAAAAAAAATGGTAATACTTGGTATAAGAGGCTAGAATAAAGAGCCTTGCTTGGTTTAATTTTGCAGACAAAACTGAAAAAAGTACTTTTTTGTGTATATATGGTTCATACGTGAAAACCTACATAAAACATATTAAAAAAAGATTTGACACATTTATCAACTAATGATATAAGTGACGCAGTTTATATTTTCTTAAATTAAATAAAGATGGACAGATTTGAAGCTAGCAACGGTTTCCTTTTTCAGGAAAGAGAAAAATTAGTAGGTCCTGGTGTTGCCACACTTCAACACATTAAAAGTGGATTTACGGATTCAGTTCAGACTGTGACGGAAGGAGGCGGATCCGCTGGGGCAGAATGGAAAGAGTCATTTCCTCATACGATAATATGGAAACTTCCGGTAAGTCTAGATGAGGGTGGAGGAGACCTCATCGATGAAATAGATGAAGTATTGTTTGCAGATCTAACTAAACTTATAGACAGAGCGGGTAAAGGAGAATTGATAGACAGTGTTAGGTTGTTTGGTGAAGCAATACAATCTGCCCAAGAGAGCCAGGCACTGAATAAACGACTTGAGGAGCTAGCAGCAGAAGGCCCAATAATTCCTCCTGAGTGGCTTGATTGTGGAGAAGCGGATGAGGAAGAGGTTCCTTATGTTCAGAGAGATTATGATGCTGAAATAATGGAGTTAGAGGCAAAGAAAAAAAAGGCAGAACAACAATTGGCAGAATTAAATGAATTTGAGATTCCATTTAAAATCAACGATAAGGATAATCCTGGAGACCCGATCTTTGTTTATTTGGGTGTTGCCTTGGATGAGGAAGGGAAAGTAAGTTGTTTTGTACGGATTATTTCTAAGAAAGGCAAAATTACTTCAGAACAAGAAGAGTGGTTAAAAAATGAGATTGAAGGATCGATGTCTGATGGGTTTGGAGAAGATTTACAATTTAGATCGAGCCAGAGGAACAAACAAATTTATATTAATATTTCTGAAGACATTGATCAGTGGAGGGAGATCTGAAGTTCCTAAACTAGAAAGATCTCCTGAAACCCTAACAAAAAAGCCAATTGAAGTGCAAGAAGAAAACTTTCCTATCATCAGGGGAATAGAAAAATGTCCAGAACTTTGGCATGTTTTAGAAATAGCACGAAGACTTGAGGGAATCCACCAAAAAACAGGAGTCTTGATAGCGGGATATAATCCTTTTTTCGCAAGTAAACTTTTGGATAGAGTTGGAAGGGAAGGAGAAAATAGTATTTTGGCGGAAATACCGGAAGACGAGGAATGGGCTGCTTTGCTTTTGGAGATTTTCCAACAAAATAGAGGGAAAAATCCTCAAGCTCCAAGGGCAGAGGAATGGACTACTTCCAATGGTGTTTATATTCCAGGTAATACAAGAACAGTCTTACGTGCTCCTTTTTTCATTCCGGAAGGAAAGGCATCATCCGAATTAAAAGATGGATCTATACTGTGGAAAGAGGGTGGTGATTTCGCAAATATCAGACACGCGGTGAATAAACAAGAACGACAAGAAGTTAGAACGAGATTGGAAAGTTTTTTCAATAAAATAGATGTAAGCCTCGAGTGGGAGGGGAATCTACCTGTTTCAGGCGCTTCGGATCAAGATATATACGCAAAATTAGAAATTAGAGAGCCAGTTAAAGTTTGATTGGAGCTGCTGATTAATTGAAAAAACTTTAGAATTTTTAGATTTTGTTAGGCTCTAGCAAGGAGGGAGTAAAGGGTGACGCCGATCTGGCTTTTCCTCTAGTTTAATACCCTCATGCCAAATAATACCATGTCTACGAGGTCCTCTTCGATGTTCTTCCTCTCTCGTTAGGGGGATTGCCTCTTCTGGTGTTTCGACCGAATCCGGATTATCGAAATTGAAATCTGATTCTTCCATTATTTAAGTGATTAAAAAATAATAACACGGTATTTAATATGCTCTTTTTTCTTCTATCTGTCAATAACATCCACTTGCCCAAAGGTCTATTTATTTTTAGGATACTATTTACAAAAAAACACCAACTTAAATATTATGAAATCCTCCATTCTGATCATAGGAACCGACAGCAAATGGGAAGAAAAACAACTTAAAAAATCAGCCGAAGAAAAAGGGTATTTGGCTCAAATATTAAAAGCTAATTCTATTTTCATCAGCCTCAACGCTTCGGAAGCCGAGCTTTTTTATGAAAATAAGAATATCACGGAAAGCTTCAAAAACAGCCGGATTATTTTTCGCCGGACACGCGGAGGCCGGGACAAAATTATTGCTTTATCACTCATTGCCCAGTATTGGGATGTTCCTTTTACCGACTCAGTCATGAGTATTATGAGTAACCTCAATAAGGCTATTATAAAGCCTGTTAGCATGAATAAAATCAGGCAAATCCCCACTGTTTTCCTGGAAAAGAAAGCAACATTCGATTATCAATCATTGGGAATATTGCTGCCGATACTTGTAAAACATACTTGCGGACGGCACGGGGAAGGGATTAAAATTTTTAATACTTCAATAGAAGTAGAAGGATTTTTGGAAGAAAATGATGCAGAAGTAATGCTTCAACCTTTTTTAAAAATCGAAGAAGAATATCGAATTTTTGTGATCGGTTCCCAGTCTCTCGGCGTAATAAAAAAAATACCGGAAAAAGGAAAACGCATTGCCAATTACGCCGCAGGAGCTCAGTTCTTACCGGCTAAAATCCCTCTGGAACTAGAAGAAGAAGCGATTGATATTTGCCGCCAACAGAAAATTGAAATCGGAGGAGTGGACATAGCAAGAGTGGGGGAGGAGTATTTTCTTTTAGAAGTGAACCGTTGCCCTGAATTTCGAGCTTTTTCTAGAGCAAAAGAAGTAAATGTTGCGGAAAAAATAATTGAAAATTTAACGAGTCGCATAGTAGATGAAAAAGAGGTTTTCCGTTCAACCAATTCGGCAGAGTCTTCGAAGCACCATCGCCGTGCAGCAGCCATCGTCTTGCCTCGCAGAAAAAAAGAAACTCAAGATTTGCATCATTCAGAGATATTGAAAAGGCTCTAAAATTATACCTTCAAAATGAATCGATTTTTCCTAACCATCCCACATTATGTCAAAGAAATTCTTCCGGAAATAAAAAATCGCATAAACCCGGCTGCAAATTTAAGGGAAATAGCTGAACCCGGAGTGAATCTTATTTTTGACTGGCCAAGGATAAAGAGGGTTTTGGCAAAGGCGCACCAATGTTTTCCAAATCTCAACCGGCAGAGAAATAATATTAATCTAAATATAGGACAAGAATATGAAGAAAAATTAAGCCTCTTTCCATCAAAAGATTTTCATGGGGAAAAAATCTATTTACCGGAAAAAGAATTAATACCTCCGGAGAAGGAATTATTACTCCTTCAATATTACGACCCTTTTTATGAAGAAATAGATAAATTCATAGCAAGCGGAAAATTTGATTTTTTCCTCGATGTACATTCAATGAACGACCAAAATTCGAGTTATGAAAACCAAGACAGCCGGCCGGAAATTTGTTTGGGAAATCGGGGAAATGAAGAAGGGGAAAGGCGATTAGATCGCCCCGGAATTACGTTCCCTCCTGAAAAATTAAGGGCAATCCGCCAAGCTCTTCGTACAAAAGGATACGATTGTCGCCTCAATACGCCTTTTTCAGGGGGCTATATTATCCAAAAATACGCAAAATCTTTCCCCTGCATTTTAGTGGAAATAAATAAAAAAGTTTTTATGGAGACCGATGACGGGGAAGTGATTTCGGAAAAGGTGGAGGAGTTAAATAAGGATCTTTGGGAAGTGTTTAATGACACATCGTAATCTTATGTTTCATCACAGACTATGAAAAAATCTCCAATCCTCATTAGCATCCCGCACGCTTCGACTTTCGTTCCGGCGGAACTTCGTCGGCTCATGAGCATTACAGACAAAGATATAAAAGCCCATTCGGATTTAGCCACCGACATGATTTTTGGCGTTCCAAACGCACACATAGTAAAAGCAAAAATTTCTCGTTTAGTAGTAGACCCGAATCGTGCACCGGATGATATAGAAATGGAATATAAGCTTGGCCATCAAGGAGTAGTGGTAAGTGTTTCAGAAGACGGAAAACCGATATACAAAGATCCTCCGACGGTCGAAGCAATCTTTGAAAGAGTAAAAAAATACCACGACAGTTTTCATAAAAAAATTATGGAGCTTGAGTCTAAAGTAAAATTCCTCATAGACGGCCATTCAATGAAAAGTGTAGCGCCCTCCATGAAAGTGGATGCCGGAAAAGAACGTCCGGATATTACATTGGGAAATCGCGACTACACCACCTGTTCTCGTGAAATAACGATGAAAATCAAACATTTTTTCGAGGAAAAAAAATTCCAAGTGAGAATTAACGACCCGTACAAAGGGAAATACATTCTTGATCATCATTGTTCCAGAAAAGGCCTGTCCGGAATCCAAATCGAAATCAACAGAAAATTTTACATGGATGAAAAAAAGCTCCTGGTCCATGAGGAGAAGGTTAAAAAACTTAACTGTATGATACGGGAGCTGGTGGAAATGTTAGTGGAGGACGTATTCAAGCTCTGAAAAACTGACATTCAACCAAAGTTTAGCCTCTTATTTTGAGGTTCTCCCAAAAACTGATTTCATCATCTCCCCCACAGACCTCACCTCCACCACCTCCAAATTTTCAGGCCTGGTAAATTTTTTCGGCAACCTGGGGGTGACAGCTTTCTTGAAACCCAGCTTTTCAGCCTCCCTCAATCGAGCCTCCAAATTTCCCACACGCCGCACTTCCCCTGAAAGCCCTACTTCCCCAATGATCAACGTATCAGCCGAGATTTCTTTTTGCGCACAAGAACTAATAATAGCCGCGCAAATAGCCAGGTCTGCAGCCGGTTCACGGATGCGCAGGCCTCCGACAATGTTCACATAAGCATCTGCCTGATCGCACTTAAACGGAGTGAATTTTGAAATAACTGCCAGCAAAAGATGCAGTTTTGACAGGTCAATCCCCGAAGAAGTGCGCCGCGGAAGCCCGAAATTTGTTTTTACGGTCAACGCCTGAATTTCAATCAAAAAATTCCGCGCCCCTTCCCGCACTACCGATATCACAGATCCGTAAGCATTTTGAGCCCTTTCGGCAAGAAAAAACTCGGAAGGATTTTTCAGTTCGATGAGCCCCGAATGTGTCATTTCAAAAACTCCTACTTCCTGTATGGATCCGAACCGGTTTTTGGTCGATCGGAGGATCCGGATTTCGGAATTTTTTTCGCCTTCCAGATAAAGAACTGTGTCCACCAGGTGTTCAAGAATTTTCGGGCCGGCAATTTCATCCGATTTTGTTACATGTCCGATGACAAAGATCGTCGTTCCGGTGGATTTTGCAAGTTTGAGAAGTATTTCAGCATTTTCCCGTATCTGGGATATCTGCCCGCAGCCGGCTCCTTCCCTGGCGATCATTTGTATGGAGTCGACTACCGCAAAGGGAGGGGAATTTTTTTGTATGGTTTCGCAGATGTCTTCGAGAGAGTTCGTTGAAAAAATATTTTTCTCCTGTAGAGGAACGCCTTGGTTGCTGTGTGTATCGAATAAAAGGCGTTCAGCACGGGAAAACACCTGCCCACGGCTCTCTTCCCCCGAAAAATAAAACGCATTTTCCACGTTTAAAAAAACCTGCAAAGATAAAGTAGATTTTCCGATTCCCGGACTCCCTCCGAAAAGCACAATGCTGCTAGAAAAAAAACCGTCCCCCAGCACACGGTCAACCTCGGAAATTTTTGTAGTGATGCGGTTATTATTTACAGAAATGTCTCCCTGTGGGGGAGCTGCTGAAGTTGTTAAATCCATCCCCTGAGATACCCCTTTCCCTTTCGCATCGGAAATCTTTGATTCCCGAAATTCCGTAATGCTGTTCCACGCATTACAGCTACTGCACTTTCCCATCCATTTGGGAAAAGTCTCACCGCATTCGGCACAGAGGAATTGGGAGGAGAAGGCTTTGGACATTTGTTTATTAAAGTTTAATAAATACCTGAAGACAAATATAAATTAAACTTTGTACTCAAATTTTCAATTATCAATTCTAAAAACCAAAAACTAGAAAAACTTTTCTCTATATTTTTTTCAATTCCTCATCAAACTGTTTTTCAAACTCCTCAAATTCTGCATCTTCCTGTTTTTTTATATGCTGGCTTAGTTTCCAGATTTCTTCTTTTGATTTAATATTCCCGCCAAAAAGCCCCTTTTTTTTCGAAGCTTTTTTCCAGTATCGGCGGTTGTATATTTTTTTCATTTTTCAGTATATCCCCACATTATATCATATTTGAGAGAGAAAAACAATGCGTTAAATTTTTGCAACACCCGCTTAATTTATCAATCCTTTGTCGAATATAATAATTTAGATTTTGTCAAATAATGTTTTGTTTAATGGCTGAGAGTAACTCCTCTCTGATGAAAGTTGGATGAGCCAATTTGGCCAGACTGCTTGTAAGTTTTATGGTTATAAAATTTAAAAGTGGTTTGGCCAATGAAGAAAATGAAGAAACGGAGGCAACAATGAAAACATGGGACGAATTCAAACGGAGTTTTGACGATTGGGTTCATGAAAGAATCGTCAGGGGGTCGGTTATAGTATGGCCGATAATATTTTTCCTGCTACTCACAGGAGATATCTCCCCAGAGTGAGTTTCACTTTCTCTCATCCAGGAGAGGAAATAAGCACGACATTTCTTGTAGATGTCGTGCTTTTCCTAATCTAGCACTTAAAACTCATCCGTAGCCACTTTCTTTTTACTCGGAAACCTTTTTTCAAAAGTATTTTTCCTGGGAGGCCTCTTTCCATAGTCAGAACTTCTTTTTTTACTTTTTGATTTTGCGAGTTTTTTTAGTGGAGTGATTATTTCCGGTTCAACATTTTCTTTCTCCTCGGCAAGAAAAAGAGCTGTTCCCATGAGAATCTTTGCCGCCCAAGGCTGATAAAGAGAGACGAAATTTTCTTTTTTCCATTTCCCGTTTTTTTTAGTTTTTCTAATCCATTCGGCTCGTAAACCGTCATGTGCCCCGGATATTTCTTCCTCCTCCCCAAGTGGCAGTTCCGATGTTTCGATAATAATCGGATCTTCCGGGGCTTCCTTAATATCAGAAATAAAAGGCCCCTCCATCACTACTTTCCGGTCATCCCTTGTACCGTAGAAAACAAAAAATAAATTATTTCCTTCAATAAAAGTCTGGATTAGGATATCTCCCGGAGTATCGTTTAAAAAACGAAAATCCTGGCCATTGAGGTAAATAGTTGCGTCCAATCCGACGGGTTTATAGTAGGGAACTGTATAAGAGTGATTTTTTCGGACAGTGATGGGATGTCCGCCATTAAAAGCTGCCCGAAAAGCGGTAGTTGATACCTGGCAAACGCCCCCGCCATATTCTTTTTCCAAATTTACTCCCTTAATAACCAGCTCTTCTACAAATCCATTTTTTTTAGACACAGATTCAAGGATTCGATTAAAAGAAAACTGGTTTCCTTTTTTGATTATCTTTCCGTTAAATTTTTTTGCAGCGGTGCTGATGTTTTGTTTACGAGTGTCAGCTGAGCCGGCAAAATTCGACTGCCCTATCGCTATAATTTCTTTTACCCCGCGAGCCTCCAAATCCGGATCGATAACCACGCGAGAATAAGTTTTTCTAGCGGGCATCCGAACATTTTTCAGATCCGAATGCAAAGCTTCATTTAACAGCCGCAAAACTTTTTCTTCATCAGCCTCAAATCCCGCCAAAGGAGTCCCTATAAAAGAAATCTCGCCATAATTATCCTTTTGTATTTTAACAGCGCTTTGTTTTACTTTGTTATTGGCAAAAGTGGATTCCAGAAACTCATGCAGGTAATAAGGGGAAATTCGGGTTTCAAATTCCGTTTGGATTTCAAAAAGAGGGTTTGATCCCGGCAGAGATCCATTAAAATCGGTGGGCATCTTTATGTCACCTACGAGCAAAAAATGTTTTGAGGTTTGCTGAAGAAGCTCGGGTTGAGCTTTGAAATTCAGTGTTATCGTCCGGTCATCAAAAATAAGGCTGATTTTATTTGGCAATGATCCATTGGCAAAAATAACAGCGGGAAAAAATAGTACAACAAACGAAAAACAGAATTTTTTCATTCTATTTTAATCGTACATGGAAAGATTAAAAAGAAAAGAGCTTGTTGACAAGTCGCTTTTCCTGAAGTGCTTCGTCCAGGCCTTCCTCATTTATTTTTTGTTCTAATATTCCCCTCCAACAACTTCTGAGCCTGTTCCCTCGCAGAATCCGTAATCGTCGATCCACTGAGCATTTGTGCGATTTCTTCGATTCGAGCGTCGCCAGAGAGAGCACTTAAGTGAGAAGAAGTATGGCCCGTTCGTTCTTCCTTGAACACACAATAATGTTGTGCGCCTTTCGCCGCGACCTGAGGAAGATGTGTGATAGTGAGTACCTGCCGGTGCAGAGCCATCTGTTGCATGAGCGTTCCCATCCGATCGGCAATAGCACCAGAAACTCCGATGTCGATCTCATCGAAAAGAATGGTCGGAAGGTTTGTTTCGGAAGATAGGATTGATTTGATGGCGAGCATGACGCGCGCTTTTTCCCCTCCAGAAGCCACTTTTTCAAGTGGGAAAAGATCGGATTGTGCATTTCCAGTAAAATAAAACTGGATGTGGTCCTTTCCGTGTACGGCTAATACGGGGGTTGTTTGATGTCGGATTTCAAATTGAGCATGGGGCATTCCGAGCGGTGCCATGTGCGTGAGTATCTGTGTTTCCAGTTTCGGAATAAATTTTTGTCGCGTTTGGCTGAGTGCTTCGGCCCGTGTATCTAGTTCGGATTGCCATTGGGCCAGGATTTTCTTATCCACCTCCAGCGAATCATTATATCCAGCAAGTTCTACGAGCTGCATTTCAAAATCTTTTTGTAGATCCAGCAGGGCTTCTGTAGAGGTTACGTGGTGTTTTTGCTGCAGTGAGTAGATCTGATCTAGACGTTCAGTAACTTCTGCCAGTCGATCTGGATCCCAGACGACTTGTTCTTCGAACTGTTCCAGCTCTCGAGCCCCTTCTTTCATTTCAATATAATACCCTTCATACCGTTCTCGAACGGATGTGCATTTTTGATAATGTACTTCGGCTTTTTGAAGATTTTTGACGCAATTTCCAAACATCTCAACCAAGGGATATTCCCCTCCAAAAAGGGATTGTTGTACTTCGTGAAGTTGCTCCTTGATTGATTGGGCGTTGGTCAGAACTTTTAATTCTTCTTCAAGGGAACCCTGTTCTTCTGCGTTTAGATCGGCTTCGAGGAGTTCGTCATATTGGTGTTGAATGTAGGCTCGTTCATCTTCTTTTTGTTGTGTTTGAGTCTCTCGTTTTTTAATTTCCCGCTCCTTTTTTTTATGGTTTGTGTACAGGGTTTGATATTTATCCAGATCGGATCTCAGATGGGCTACGTCATCGATGACCGATTGTTGAAAATCGAAGTCGGAAAGTCGAAAATTCTGTTCTTGTGAATGAATATCCAATAGTTTTTTGGTGAGAGATTTTAGGCTCTCTTGAGTAACTGGTAAATCCTGGATAAAGGTTCTTGATTTACCACTAGGAGCAAGGGTACGACGAATGCTTATAATAGGAGCCCAGTCCAAATCTTCCTCTTCAAAATAGGATTTGAGTCCATAGGACTCGATCGCAAAGGTAGCTTCGAGGATGCACGTTTTATCAGGATCTTTGAGGCGCTCAACGTCGGTTTTTTCTCCAGATATCCAGCTGAGTGCATCTAGAATAACGGATTTTCCCGATCCGGTTTTTCCAGTGATAGTCGTGAATTTAGCACAAAAATCCACTTCCAGGTGGTCCACCAGAGCAAAGTTTGTGATGGATAGTGAGGTTAACATGATCCGATTGTAGGCAAAAGGAGTAAACAGTTCAATGTTGAGTTGTTTTAGGGTTTAACAAAAAAATAAACTACGTAGATTTGCTCCCTTCGGTAAAAACTCAGGGTCGAAGACAGATTTGCGTCAGATGGATTTATAAAAAATCGAGGAATATTGTAGGTCTATCCAGTACAAAAAAAGTCCAAAAAAGATTTGCCCTGGAATTTTGGGCGGATACCACAGATTTATGTCTGCTAGACCGATATGTAAAAGAGTGATAGAACTAATACATCATTTATTGCGTTTTGTCAATACTTTCTCCTAAAGAATCAGGGGGCAATAATCAAATATTAAAAGCAAAGAGTCCGCTTAAAAACCAAGAAGTATAAGAATTCTCTCTAATATTTTCTTCATTGAAGAGGCAGAAATTCTTCCATAAAATTCTGAAAATCGAGAGATATCGCAGGTTGTTACTTGGATAGTTCTAACTCGAGAATTTTTTTCTAAAAAGGCCTCATTGATAGCAACATCAAATGGATGAATGTTTTTTGAGGATGTAAGAGGACAGACTAAAATAGTATTACTTTTTTCGGCTATGTTATGATCTTGAATCACGAGAGCCGGACGTTTTTTTCTAATTTCAGATCCAACAGAAGGATCGAAATTAACCCAATAAACATCTCCCTGTCTAATTAGTTTTCCTGATTTATTTTTCATTTTTCATTTTTTAAAGTTTCTGAAAAAACAGCTGTAGACTCTTCCGCCATTTGTTGTTCAAATTTCCGGTTTTCAGGATTTCCGTAGTACAATTCCATTTCTTCTTTGAGCCTTTGTTTTTCTAAAGCTCGAACCGCAAGACTAATAACCTCCCCCCTGGTCAGCCTTAATCGTTTCGCTTCTTTTTTAATAAAATCGTCAATTTCTTTCGGAATAAAGATGTTGGAACGAGTTTGTTTTTTCGAATCTGTTGTAGAAGTGTTCATTTATTACATACTTAATGTGTAATAATTTTACACGTAATATTACCAAAATCAAATTTTTTTAGATGCCGGTTTTTTTGCATTATTTAATTTTTATTGTTTTTTAGAGAAAATACTTGACAATTTAATATGAATCATTATATATACATCGTTTTAATTTATAATTTTTATAAAAATGACAGAAATTCAAGCAGATTTGAGGCCAGACAACGCTTTGGCAGCCGTATTGGGAGAAATAGACGGGGGGATGTCCGCAGTGAATGTTCCTCGGAATGATCAGGAAATGACAATAACACTTCAGAAAGGATTTGAAAAATTAAAAGGAGTTAGCGGATTAATGGCTCAGGTTACTTTTGACCCAAGTTCGACAAATATTTTGTACACATTAGCTCCCAGAGAGGGCTAA
>CAYVJW010000045.1:0-11876 GCA_964451885.1 uncultured Candidatus Peribacteria bacterium
CTCTCTCTTTGCTAAAAAAACAAGAGATCCTATTTTTGATGCTGGATAGTTACGTCTTATCAACCGGAACAAAAGGAGCAAAACGTAATGGCAAAAACACTTGATACCGTATGGAAAAAGGGCATGACCAGAACCGCCACCATGACCCAACAGAGTTTCATCGGAGCGGTCACGGGGTGGACATGTTTCGGCCTGATTCTATCGGCCATCGTGGCAAGTATGACCACGAGTTGGCACCCTGGTCTTCTCATGTACCTGCTTGTGGGGCTTGGCATCCCCATCGTCGGCATCATCATCGCCGCGAAAAGCGACAACTGGAGCATTTCCGCTCTCGGCTACCGTATGGTGGTCATCGGTTTGGGGGCAATCTCCGGTCCCACGGTGGCGATATTCAAAACCGCCGTGGTGGTGCAGGCTCTTTGGGCGACCGCCGGAGTCACCCTGGTAATGTCCCTTGTGGGCATGATGTATCCCAAGTCCCTGGAGGGATGGAGGGCGTATCTCATGGCCGGGCTGATCGCTCTGCTTTTGGTCCGAGTGGCGCAGGTGGTCATGGGCGCGATGGGAGTGAGCACTGGCGAAAGCCTGCTCTTCATCGACTATCTGGCAGCGCTACTCTTCAGTCTTTTCATCGTGTATGACTGGAATCGGGCACTGCGGCTACCCTACACCATGGACAACGCTGTGGATGCGGCACTCTCCATCTACCTGGACATCATCAACCTGTTCATGTCTCTCCTCTCGATCTTCGGCGCCAGCGACGACTGAGGAACGGCCTGATATTACCACAAACCGAAAATCTGCTCACTGATCTTCCCTCCTCCCGATTTGATTCGTTCGATTGGGAGGAGTTTTTTATTTTCCCCCCGGCAGAGTCTCCGCGACTCAGGGACTCTGCCGCGGCGAAGCCGAATTATCAGACGTTCGTAATTTTTCGCTTCGCGAACGTCAGAGTCCCTTTCAGGAGACTCTGACGGGGAGTAAAAAATTAAGGAATTAAAAATGTAAATAATAATTTACAATGATTTTATTCTTAAGTCAATACGTTTTACACTAAAAAGCTTGACAAGATCATAGAAAATCGTTAAACATCCAACGTCTTTTTTGATCTTTTAAATTTCGTTAACATTAAAAACTGAAGTGGGTAGGCTCAGGAGGCTATCTGAGAAGTTTAGATTTCTTGGATAACCTCTTATGAAGACACCTTGCTGGAAAAAATTTTCAAATTCGGAATTCGAATTTCGGAATGAAAAAACGTTTTTTGGCAGAAACTTCATTTTTGGAAAGAATAATATAATGAACTATTGGGTATGTGGCTAATGAGATTTTGAAATGCGGAATAAAAATTTCCCGTCTGTTTCGATGTTTTTTTAGCCACATACCTACGGAGGTTATGCTGGTTTTCTTGCGGCATACTGCCGCACAACTCAACACAAGGAGCCGAATCATGTTGGACTTCAAATCTTTTTTGAGTAACGCGAAAAACGCCGTCACAGGTCTCGCCGACCAACTCAAGGGCGTCATGGACGAGGGATTTGCCAAGGGGGTGATGGCCGGCATGGCCTGGATGGCCGCTGCTGATGGATCCATCGATAATACGGAAAAGAAGAAGGTCGCAGCAGCCATCAAGATGCATCCCGCCCTGCAAAACCAAAACCCGACCGAACTGCAAAAATACTTCTTTGAGTTCGCCGGCATGCTGGAGATGGACTTCGACATGGGTGTCGAAAACTGCCGGGCTGCCGTCCAGGCGATTTCCAGCAACGCCAATCAGGGTGAAATCTTGATGAAGCTGGTCGGGTTCGTCGCCGCGGCCGACGGCACGGTGGACGATGCCGAAAAGGACGTGCTGAACGAGATGTCCGAGATTCTGGGCGTCTCCGCCTGATCACCAACGCCAACACCGGAGGGGCAAGCCGCGCTTTTTGCGGCTTCGCTTCCCTCCGGGGATGGACGGTTCATTTTTCCAAGTTATTTCCAAATAGCCGCCCATCCACTTTAGTTTTTAATTTCTGTTAAAAAGTCACCCGTGGGCGGGTGACTTTCACTAGACAGGCTTTTTTAGGCATAAAGTTGTTCAAAATCAAAAAGCAATCTCAAAGCATGAAATAGCTTTTGGTGGATTTCTTTTTTCTTTGTACTGCCAAGTTTTTCCACAAGCCGGCTTTTATCAATTACGCGAATCTGCCTCAGTTTCAATTTGGAAGGAGTCTTTAAGCCGTTTTCTTTGTCCGGGTTAAGCAGTACATCAAAAGAAAGCATTGGTTTCAGCCTTGAAGTAAAAGGAATAACAACCGTTGTTTTTCCTTTATTTTTGGTGGCATTGGTTTCTACTATCAAACACGGACGAAGCCCTTTTTGTTCCGAACCTTTCGTCGGTGACAGTTGTACGTTCCAGATTTCAAACTGTTTTACTTTCTTTGTCATCTAAAATATTAATAAAATCCGTAAAATCAGCATTCACAAAATCCAAATCTTCATTCGTATCACTTGCCGCATCTAGCGAAAATTCACGAGCAATCATTTGTTTTTTATATTCCTGCAAAATTCTATCAACAACCCAGGATTTAGAAAACTTATGTTTTTTACAAAACACATTTAAAAAAGAGAGATTTTCATCAGAAATAGTAAGGGAAACAGGATGTTTCATTTTTATATGATAAATATATATTATGATTTTATATTATATAGTCATTTATTTCAAATTTTTTTTCAATAAGTGACAGAAGGAGCGTGTGCTCCCCCTGCCGTCTTTTCTCTTTTTGATGGTTTTAGTTCGATTTCAGGCCATGTCACTTATGGTCGATCTTGATACGCCCACCAAAGTTCCGGGCGATGAGACCGGGGCGGTATTCATCCGTGACGACTTCCCCGTTTTCAAGCCGGCAGCTGACGTTCCTTATGACCTCCTTAACTTCCGGTTCGGTCTCCTCTTTACTTCCCTTTTTTACAACTTTCTTTTTCATTATGGGCGTGATAGAAACCCCCACGATGCCGCTTCCATCGCTCGGACATCCTTTGGGAAGCGCGAGTTTGACTACGTCCAATCCCCAGCGGGAAAATCCCCGCTTCTGGATCCAGTCCGCCCCTTTTTCATGGGGCATCCATTGTATCAATCCTTCCAGGGGGCTCCAGTCATGATACTCCTGGGTGAATATTTCCCCGTCTTTTGTGCGGTAGGTGACATCTTTCACGCCGTTCCCGCGGACGCTGATGTCGATAACGAACGCGCCGACCGGGACTTCCAATGTCTGCGCCATTCCCTCCCCAAAATATCGGGACATCGTCCGGCCGGAGTATTCGGTGAGTTTGACCCAGCCTACATAGAGGAGAACCACCGAAAGTAGGATAAGAACTCCCCTGTGCTGCCATTTCAGTTTTTTCCAGACAATGATGGTGCCCACCGCCACAAGGAATCCTCCCCCGAAAAGCCAGGTCGCCAGGTACTCACTGAAGACATAGGCGGCAATGCCGAGCAGCACCAGTCCGCCCACTCCTCCGGAAATTTTTCTCACATTATTATTAAGCGTTTCAATCACTTCCGTGATCAGGGTCGTTGTGTCCGTTCCAGCCGCGTCTGCCGTTTCAGATGTTATTTCCTTACCAGCCCTTTCTTCATTCGGTTCACTCATGATTTTTTTCCTCCGTTGGTTATCGGTCGGTAATCAACCTTGATGGGATCAGCCTTCTCCCGATGAGTCGAGATTCGCCTGACAAGCCTAAAACGTAAAAGAACAAATCAAAAAGAGAAATCCATATTTTTTGTTGATCGTCGGAATAATTCAAGTTTCAACCTATAAATACAGATTAATTTTTTTGATGGGATTTGTTTTTTTGAATAAAATAGTAAAAAATATGAAAAAGTCAAGCAAATTAGTATTAAAAACTAAAGCGGATGGGCTGGCTTGAAATAAAAGCTTGCCTTTCCATCCGTAAAATCACCTTGTGCAATGGTACCTCGAAATTTTCTCCAGCCAGGGTGCGAGAGATTTCATACCTTCTCGAAAACACCAATTGGCACCGCAACGGGAGAGGGCACCGAAGATCATTATTGTCCCCTCCGGAGATACAACGGAAATGTTGCATTGAAAGGTTGGAAGCCCTTGGTCATTGGGGTTCACCCATCCGGCAACGTTTTCCGCAGATCCGAACGTTATCTCATTGAGGGAAGAAGCGATAAAGAGGATGTGAGCGGTTCGGAGAGTGAGCCGATCTGGTACCACGATCAACTGATCGACACATTCCTCTTCCGGTTGGCTCGACATCCATCTCGGCTTTTTGGTGCGAGAGTGGATGATCGCGTTATTGAGTCCGGCAGGGCTTTTTCTCCAAATTTGTTCCAGCCCGTTTCCGTACACGCCGAAGCATACGGCGGAAAGCCCCATATTGATCGGCGAAAGTTTTGCCCTGGTCCGCCATCCCCCGTATCTTCCCAAGGAAAAACGGCAGGCAGGCCACTGCAGGCCAACATCGATTTGTTGCTTTGGATTTTGAATATCCATACTATCACCTCGCTGTGGTTGTGGTTTAGAAGTTTCTGTATTTAGAATGCTTTTATTTCAGCGATGAAGACAGTGCCGGTTGAGGTCTATATAAAGCACTCCTCCGACAACTTTTCTCCATCAGCCAACCCGCTTTAGTTTTTATGAATTTTTAAAGAGCTTGTTTTGTTTAATAGGTTTGATTTAGTTTGTCAAATCAAAGATTGGTTCCCCCCGGTATACCGGGGGGAACCTTTGAATGCGAGCAGGCGTTGGCCGTATTAGGCCGTTGCCGCACCGCTTTGTCCTGCCGTTTCACCTTCGCCGCCGGTATTTTCCTTGGCGGCGGCCGCTTCCGCTGCCTCCAGCTCCTTACCCCGTTTCTTCAGCCACTTGTAGAGCATCCAGCTGAAGTAGATGTAGAGGATGAAAAGGATGCCCTCGTCGAACTTCACGAACGGGTCTGGAAAGAGCATGGCGAGGATAAACAGTACGCCCAGGGAGGCGTAGGGATGTGCTTTGATGAATTTGGCCGGCGCACTGCCTTCGACCTTCTTCACCAGGCCTTCCCACATGGGATCATCCCATCCCCGGATCCGCAGCCAGAAGAAGAACACAAATCCGACCCCGAACAGCGCTTCGTTGACGAAGGGATACGGATCGGGCGTGATCACGTTGGCCGCAAACAGGATAAACATGAATGCATCGGGGAACTTCTTTACAAAATTTGTCACTTGACATCTCCTTTTTGACGGTTGGACAGCAGGCAGGACATCTGATTTCCTGCCAAGAATGGAAAGTTTTAAGCCACATGGCTTTCTGTTTTCACTAACTTGCAGAAAAACAGATCGATGCCTGCTGAATTCGGGATGTGAAAGAGCATAATTTCCCCCTGTTAAGGGGGATTTAAGGGGGTTAGATCCGAAGGAAATTTTGTACTAGCGTGATAAGTTTATCTGCTAAAATAGTTTGAGTCACTTGCCTTCGGCTTTAATCCCCCTCGAAGACCCTGAGCTTATTGTAAACCCTGAGCTTGCCGAATGGGTCGAAGGGCAACCCCCTTGACAGGGGGGAATTAAATTATTTGAAAAACTAAAGTGGATGGGCGGCTTCGAAAAAAATCGAGAGAAGCCCCCATCCTGCCGGTCAAGGAATGATCATCCTTGCCGGGTTACGCCACCAGGCCGGCCTTTTGGGCAGATCTGAGGTATTCGGGGAACTCGTTGAGCAGTTCGGCGTAGAGGTCCTCGTCGGACATGTTGTCGATGTCGCCTTTGGGATTGCAGAATCCGGCGTTGTCGATGAACCGCCCTTCCATATCGTCCAACTTTCTCAGGAAGTCGAAACTCGCACCACCGATGCCCACGAATTGCCAGAAAATCGGCAGTTTCGAGGTCTCCCGGATGATATGTTCGGCCTGTGATCTGTCATTATTGTTCCCATCCGTAATGAAGATCACGAAAACGGGGTCGATGACCGGCTGGCCGAGCTGGACGATGGACGTGCTCATGCTGCCTCCGATTCCCAAGAATCCGCCACTCTTCTGGGTCTGGAATCCCTGGGGATAGTGATCCCGGGCCACCAGCTGGATCGGCTTGGCATAGAGAGTGTCATACTCCAGGTCTCTGGCGATGCCGCTGTTGTCGATGCAGATGTGGCAGTCAGCCTCGGCCACCACGCCCATCTTGCGGGCATCCTCCCCGAAGAAATACAGGGGAATCTCGCCGTCATCGTCGAACTGCAGTCCCAGGGCAAAAAGCCGTTGGGCGGTCTGCTGGACCACACTGCCATCATCACCATGATTCTTGTAAAGATTTTTCATAGAACCGGAGATATCCACAACGCCGACCACCTGGGCCTTTCGGCCTTTCAGGCCCGCCAGTTCGACGGCTTTGGCGGCCTTCTGCTTCAGTTGGGGGAGTTTTTGTTTCAGGGTTACGTTCATGTTCGTTTATTCCTCTCTTCTGATGGTTGCAAAAAAGAATGGCAGACATCTGCCACCCCAGGGTAAAACTCAAGGTTCACAAAACGATTTTTTTCCTCCTTTCTTTTCATAATGAAGATTTCGTTTTTCGTCATCGAAAGAGACGAAGAACAGTCAGCTTCAAAAAAGCCTACCCACTTTAGTTTTTCAATTTTCGGGATGTGAAAGAGCGGAATATCGATTATTATTTCCCCCTGTTAAGGGGGACTAAGGGGGTTAGATCCGAAGGAAATATTGAACTAACGTGATTAGTTTATCTACTAAACTATTTGATCCAACTTCCCGAAAAGTCGGGATTTAATCCCCCAACCCCCTTTAACAAGGGGGCTTAAATAAGGTATCTGAAAGACTGAAGTGGATTGGGGCGGCTTTTGGAAAAAATGAATCGAAAGCCGCACCAACCCTGGTTTAGGATACCCCGATGGTTCCGAATTATCCTTTCTGTTTGACTCCAGTTCTTTTGCAGAAGTTGCAGGGCCGTCCTTTCCTTCCGGTCTTGGTCCCTTTGCAGAAAGTGCATGTATCCGTGGATACGCTGCCGACTGCAGGGCCACTGATCGCAGGGGCGGGGGTGACGTTAATCGGTCCGGCAGGAGACGGGAGAGCCGCCACAGCCGGCAACGGAGCTCCAGAGGCCACCGAACTCACGTGGTTCTTCATGACATCCGGATCCACCCGGAGGGTTGTGGCATGCTCCACGATCGCCCGCTGCTCGTTCTTGTCACAATCTCCGTCCGCATAGGCGATCACAATGGCCGCCAAAATCAGCAACTCGCCTTCTGGCGTTCCGACCATCGGACGAATCGCCGCGAGGATTCCGGCCTCCTCACAATCCAGGGCCATATGGGCATACTTTCTGGCCTTGTCCACCATCTCGTCAGGAGTAAAGGCTTTGATGGCCGGCACATCGCTGTTGTCGACGGCAAACTTTTTGAATGCCTGGACTTCCTCCGACTTGATTCGGCCGTTTTGGGTCATCAGATCCCCAACGACGGCGCAAAGCGCCTCGATGAAGGGACCATATTTTCCCCGATCCATGCGTTTCCCCTGCTCTTTGAACGCTTGCCCGACACCAACGCCGAAATCAGCGATGCTATTCAGAAAGCCCATCCCTCGTCTTGTCCAATCATTTACATCCGGGTTTGACATAATGTGTTTCCTCCATTTTTCCACTGAAGTTGATCATGTTGAGCTTCCGACATGGAAACTCCCCTATAGATACAGCTTGCAACCACCGACCCACTTCAGTCTTTCAGAGAGTGCATTATCCTCTTATATTATTCGATATTTTAAAAGAACGATATGTTTTTAAATTATTTTTTACTATTCGTCAAGTTTTTGTGATTGACGAAAGTATCTTATCTTTGTATTTTATGATTAAGAATGAAAAGTTCTTCGAATGTTGATCGAGAAGGAATAAACCATCAAAAAATAATTCACTTTTTGGAGGTTGTTTTTTTGGGAAGAACCAGGAAGGCAGATGTTTATCTGGACCGGTTTTCGGATTTTGATGTTGATAGGCTGGAGGCATTGACGAAAAAAAGGATTCGGGCGGTTTTACTGGATATTGATGCGTGCGTTGCTCCTGCTTATTTGCCGGTGTTGGAGGAAAATATAGTGAAAATTCGTGAGCTGGTTGATCGGGGAATTAGGGTGGGAGTTTATTCTAACTGCAAGAATCTTCCTCGCCTGAAGTATCTTAAGTCCATGAGAGTGCCGATTTATTCGGGAAGCATATCAAAACCGTCCCGTGAAGGTTTTTTAGAGGCATGCCGGCAGTTTGGATTTGATGCAAATACAACCTGGATGACCGGAGATAATCCGAACACCGACGGCGGGGCTGTGGGAGTGCTGGGAGGAATGGCTTTTGTGAAGGCTATTCCGGATGATCCGAAAGGGTTAGACGCGCTGAATTTAAGTATGTCCCAGCACATCGCTAAAAAAATCAAAATATTTTTTCAGAATTTTTTTCGGGCGGTGGGGAGGTTTATGACGTTGGTGGGGAATGGGGGGATTATAAGGTCGAGGGATTTGTGAAAAAAAGCTCAAGAAGCAAGTGTACCGACAAGTCGGTACAGGCAAGGGGGAGGGCGGGGCGAAGCTGTAAAAACAGTTCGCCCGCCAGTCCCCCATTTGCCACTGCTTCTCAAGCGTTTAGAAGATCAAACCGGATTCCTTTCCGATTTCGGTGAATCAATCCTATTGGATCATGGCCTGAATGACATGCAGACCATCCGCCACCTTGCCGGCCCACTGCGCCTCCATGGCACGGCCGATGATGTAGGCGGTGAAGCTGGCGTACAGGCCGATGAGGCTCCAGGCCTTTCCGCGTCCCATGCCCGCTCCGGCGTAAAAGATGAAGAAGGCGCCGACGGTCAGGATCAGCAGAAGGATCCTCAGTTCGGCGACATGCTCCACGACTTCCGGAGCCATGACAATGGGACCATTGATGATGGTGAAGAGGAAGAGCGGGAATCCCAGGGCGAAACAGATGTCGAAGATGTTGCTGCCCAGGGCGTTCGATAGGGCATCGTCGTAATTGCCCTTCTTTGCATCCTTGATCGACAGGATGGTGTCAGGGATACTGCTCGCCGCGGCAATGAGAATCACCGCTACGAAATAGCCGTTGATCTCCATCCGGTGGGCAATGTATTCCGCACTTTCCACCAAATAAAAACAGGCCACACCGATGACCGTGGTAGCGATACCCAGCAGGGTCCAGGCCGTCCCGGTTCCCAGTGTATTTCCGCCGGTGATGGCGTATTCCATGTTCAACCTCAATGCCGCTGCCAAGCGAGAGCCGCCTGTTTCGCCTTCCTCTTCCTCATCATCACCGCCATCTTCCGCATCGCCATTCCCACTGCGATCCATGGTGGAAAGCATGTAGACAACGTAAACGATGTACATGGCCATCAATCCCGCACCATGGTACCAAGCCAGGGTGTCACGGATGGTGAGAATGAGGATGGCTTCGGCAATGATCAGCGCCAGGCCGTCACGAAGGACAACCTTTTTCGAAACGCCGATGAACCCCAGGCGCGTCAACCGAACGGCTGCAAAGATAACCCCCGCCGGGATGATCATGCTATTGAAAACAGCCGATCCCGCGGTGGTTCCGATGCCGCCGGCAAAGCCGGAGGTATTACCGAAGTAAAAGAGATACACCAGCGTGGCGCCGACTTCGGGCATGGAACTGCCCATGGCGTTGATGGTGGCCCCTTTCACGCCATCTGACATGTTCCGCCCCAGGTAGTCCGCCGAGGATTCGTACCAGTCGCAGGCTTTTGTGATGATCAGCGTCATCACGACAATCTGCACAATTTGTGCAACATCATGGATGTTCACGTGCTTTTTCTCCTTTCACTTAGGTTGGTTGTGGGCAGAAAATTCGAAGGAACCCCGCCCAGACAAGAAAAACAAAAAAGTAGCTGTTGCGACATCATTTTGGGATTCAGGAGGCCTCAAGCTCCTTTCCTCTCTCGTTATTTTTCACCGAAATGGCAAAGACCAGATATTGTCAACGTAGTCAATTTTCCGTGTTTGTCAATTTTTTTCTTGACAAATATAAAGAAAATCCTTAAGATACTCTCTGTTAAGATTTTCAGTCAGACTACGCCTATTTAGGGTTTGTGTTGATGATGAAATCTTACAGTATTGCTCTTTAAAAAATCAGACTCATAACTATCCCGAAAGGATTTTGTTCGTTGATACAGCGAGCAAAATCCTTTCGGGATGGCTCGGAAGGATTTTCATCAACGGCAACCAAAGAGAGGAACTGCCATGTCCGTGCAATTGAAACCCAAAGTCGTTCTCAAGGAGAAGGGGCAAGCTGCTGCCCTCACCATGAACAGCCAGGGTCAAGTGGAGTTGGCCTGGACCAGTGAAGTCGACCTCGATCTCATGATTTTCGGCACCGCCCAGGATGGCCAGACCATCGCCGTCTTCAGCAACCTGATCTCCGGCAACATAGCCACCATGGGCAACACCACCGCTTTCCCTTTCATGAAGTTGAGCGAAGACGCGGGTGTCGGCGCCCAGGGCGGAGACAACAGTGAAGACATCGCGATGACCAGCCTGGATCATATCCAGGAGGTGTACGTGGTTACCCTCAATTATACCGATGCCTCCAAAGGGAATGCGGTCTCCTTCAGCGCCTACGACGGCAAGGTCACCATCACCAGCGACGCCGGCGACAACCTGGAGGTTCCCCTGGATGCCACGGAACAGGGCCACGTGGCCGTGATCGCCAAGATCGTCAACGCCAACAGACAGATCCAGGTCATCAACGAAAACCGTATCATCTCCCTGCAGGACGCCCTCGCCCAGATCCCCGGTTTCAATCAGATCACCAAGTGACCCGATTGGGGCCGAAGAGCATGTGAGTGACTGATTTTCTGAGCACCCTCACAGGCCGGACACACAATGTGTTCCGGCCGCTCTTTTAGTTGTTAGAAAGCAATAACCTCTCGTTCCCAAAGTCTCTTTGGGAATGTAATTACCTTGGAAGCTCCAGCTTCTACTCCATGAACTGGAAGCAGAGCTTCCAAGATTATGCATTACCGTCTGATCCTGGAGAGTGAGTCACCCCCGCGCGCCGGGGTGACTTTCACATCTAACTGGTTGGGCGGCAGCGATTTCTTCTGATTTCAAAGCCGCCCATCCATTTTAGTTTTTTAAGAAGGCTTTTTATACGTTTAAAATAATCCTCAATGCTTTATTTAGCGCTTCTAATTCATCTTTAGACAGAGCGCCGTATTTTTGCAAAACCCTCTGCATACTTACCGTCTGAATCTGGTCACAACAGGCTTTTGATGGCTTTGGGGAGGAAGTAATTAATGCTTCGAATGGATAAATCTTTGTGATGTTGGTGGTTAACGGCACTACGATTATTCGCTTGGCAAATTGGGCCATTTCTGTCGGGGATACCACAATCGCCGGCCTTGTTTTTATTATTTCCGTCCCTGTCGAATCAGAAGGTGACTGAATAAGGACTATATTGCCTTTTTTTAAGTTCTTCATTTTTTGATTTTTTTCCTAGTCAGTACAGTTCCATGTTTCAAATCCTAAATTTTCCCAGGCTTCAAAGTCTTCTGTGTTTTGTTTAAATCCTTCGATCATCTGCACTTTTTGATTGCTTTTTAAAAATGCTTTTAACACCGCATTCACCCACTGGCTTCGCTTTCCCTTTTTTATCTTTTTAAGCGACCGGGCAACGTCCGGTTCGAGGGTGAAGTTGAATTTTATTGATGGAGTGTGGGAAGTGGAGGGAGGCATTTTTTAGAAATAAATACTACTTATTTATACTACTCTTTGGTGATATAAAAGTCAAGTAAAATTCAGTCACCCGTGGGCGGGTGTATTAATCGAAAAACTGGGAGTACGCCTAATTCCAACCATCCTGAATCTGTTTT
>CAYVJW010000046.1:0-11867 GCA_964451885.1 uncultured Candidatus Peribacteria bacterium
GATTTTTTTTATCCTCTTATTTATAACATCAGCGCTGTAAAAAAGGAATTACCCTCGCAAGGAGGGAACAAGGGGCAAGCCGCAAGAAAAAAAATTAAAAAAAATCTAATAATAAACCTTGCCACTTGCGACTTGCTCCTTGTTTATACATCAAGTCTCGCAAATATCTCTTTCTCCACAAACTTCCTGGACCGCCCATGTGTGAGCCGTGAAATTTGTTTGAGAGCTTTTGAAATTTTCGGGTCTCCTACTTCTATATAAGGATTGAGTGGGACTATGGAAAAAGGTTTGGAAGGCTGTGTATCAATGGAGAGTTTCATGACGGCCTTGTATTTGTCGATGTTGATGAGATCCTGGTCGCTAAAAGCCGGAGCCATTTCTTTGCCCATTGTTTCTGCGTCTGGGGCACCGATTTTATAACACATCATTGTACCCACGTTTCCAAAGACCGCGTCTTTTAGGTTTACGCCTTTTTTTTGTCCGGAAGTATCGATTTGGCTGATGTATTGATGGGCGATATTAAGGCTGAGCCGGTATTTTCTGGCCTCGGAAAGAATTGATTCGATGGAGTCGGTTACGTAGTTTTGGAATTCGTCGATGTAGAGGAAAAAATCCTGTCTTTCTGATTTTTCCATTTTTTGCCGCTGGAGGGCCGCCATCTGGAGTTTGGAGACAATGATAAGTCCGAGTAGTTTAGAATTAATTTCGCCTGTTGATCCTTTGGAAAGATTCATGAGGAGAATTTTCTTTTCGTTCATAACTTTTGCGAAGTTGAAGGATGACTTGGTTTGCCCGATGATATTTCGCATCATGGCGTTCGTCACGAAGGCGCCGAATTTGGAAGCGAAGTAGGGGATCATCTCCTGTTTTTCCCTGGCTCCGGTTTTGGCCATTTGTTTCGTCCAAAAGGATTTTACGACTGGATTTGTGACGTGTTTTACTTTTGCGCGTTGAAAGCCATCATCGGTGAAGAGCCGGACAATGTCGGTTAAAGATCCGCCATTCGGGTCAGCCATGAGAGTGAGGACGCCATTTCGGAAGTAGTCCTGGATTCGTGGGCCGAATACTTCTTCATCGAACATTTTTATCATGATGTTCATGGCATCCAGTGCGACCATATCTTTTTCTTCGTCTGTTTCGGCTTCGAGTAGATTGAGTCCCATAGGGCGTTCCATATCGGCCGGATCGAAAATAACTACATCGTCGATTCGTGATTTTGGGACGAAGGGAAGAAGTTCTTCAATTAAGCTTCCGTGAGGATCAATAACACAAAGTCCGTCTCCGTTTTGAAAATCCTGGCGAATCATGGATTGAAAAATGGAGCTTTTTCCGGTTCCTGTTTGTCCTATTACATAAAAATGCCGAAATCGATCTTCCCTTTTCATGTAAATTGGAGAGGACTCTCCGCGGTAGATATTATGTCCTAAAAGAAGTCCTTCTTTGGGGATATTTGCTGGGTTTTTGACAATTTTGTAGTTTTGCCACTTTATTCCGGGTATTTGGTTATATTTAGTGTGAGGAAAGTGAAAAATGCTTGCCAGTTCTTCGGAAGAAAGGACGATTTTATTTTGCGGGTGCCATGATCTTTTAAAGGCTCGGAAGCAAAAATTTCTGATAAGGGATCTTTTTGAATGCCATTTTATTCTTGAAAAAGAATTCAGGCTCGGTGTTCCGTATTGGGCAAAAGCATTGAGAATATTCGTAAGGTTTATGTTTGCTGTACGTTGGTTTGGGGAGGAAGTGACGCAGCGGATTATGGTTTCAAAGGCGCTTTTTTCAGCTTTTTCTTCGATGGATTTTGTCATTTCCTGGGATTCGTCGGAATCTTTTTGGTTGCCTTCACTGTCTTTCATCGTCTCTTCGTTTGCGCCCCAGGCCATGATGTTAAAAAGTTTTCCAAGCAGTCCCAGCACATTCCACCAAGGAATATCACTTTTTCCTGATGCAAGAGCCTTTGAAGTTTTACGCGCTTTGCGCTGCCAATCATTTTTTATCGGACGTATCATAAATTGAACGGCGGCGGAATTGCCGTGTTCGTCAGAAGCGCTCGAAAGGGCGTTTAAAATGTTATTGACGGGGTCGGCGGATTCGAATTTTTGGTAGGATTTGAAAGGGAACCAGAATTCTTTTGAAGCTTTTAGATATCCTGTGGTTTGGTGAGTATATTGATGAAAAATTTGAGGTGCTTCTGTTTCTTCGACTACGGCATCGGAATAGAAAGTGGTGATTTGCTTTTCAATCAGTTCTTTGAGGTGCCTGGGGCAGTTAATATAAAGTTCTATTTGTCCCTCTGTAGCGATGTATTCCAAAGACATAAAATCCTCATTTTTAAAAAATGCAGGCACATCTCCGGCATAGATTCCGTGTAGGGTGGTAAAAAAGTGTTCAGCGATGCCAATCACTTTTCGGATTTCGGAAGTTTGGTCCCGTTCGCGTTCGAGGTCTTCTTTGGACTCTTTTTTGGGTATGAGTACTCGCAGGAATACAAAATTTAGGGTTCGAAAGAAATCAAATTTTTTTCGGGACAAAAATATTATGATGCCTATTGTTATGGCAATTGCGACAATTATTATTCCGGTCCAAATATAAGGAGTGGTTATCATTGGGGAGGTTTTTGTGGTGTTTATTTTACCACAGAAATTAGTAATTAACAATGAACAGTTAACAATTAGCAATGAAGGAATGGAAGTAATGAAGAAAATGAAAAAAATTATAAAAATGTTTAAGTTTGACAAGATGCAAAAAGTTAATATGTTTTGTTTATAAATTTTTATTTTTTCATTTTTTCATGAAATTTTTGAAATGCCGGCCGTTGTTTTTTTCTCGGGAAGGGAGATTTGTTTTTGATAATTGTAATGACTTGGGGCCTGATTGGGAGGATGTACAGCTTACTTGTGTAGATCCAAATGAAGTAGATCCGGATGATCCTGCTACTTGGGTGAATAGAGTATCAGTGAATGGTCAAGATGTAGTCAGTATATCTTCTGACTGTGTTGAATTGAGTTGCGGTGTTCAGTTGACTGCTGATAGATTTAGGTCGCAGGTTGTTGATCAGATAATTCGTGCGTTTTACAATAGAAGGGGAAGGTTTATAGTGGGAATGTAATTTTCCTGTTATGAAAAAATTCTGTGTTATCGGCCATCCTATTTCCCACTCAAAATCCCCTCAGCTTCATGAGGTCGGTTTTGTGGAGATGGAAATTGATGCGTCTTTTGAGGCGATTGATGTGGTTCCGGATAGGTTGGGTGAGTGGGTGAGGAAGGAATTTCGGCCGAATTTTCAGGGGGCGGCTGTTACTATTCCCCATAAAGAAGCTATCCGGGAATATTTGGATTTTGAGACGGAAGCTGCTACTGCTACGGGGGCGGTGAATACGCTTTTTTGGGTGGAGGATAAGTTGGGGGGAACAAATACGGATATTATAGGGGCGCTTCGGGCGGTAAGTACGGAAATAAATCCGGAAGGCAAAGGCGTGTTGGTTTTAGGTGCTGGAGGAGCGGCCAGAGCGGCTATTTTTGGATTGAAAAGCGCTGGTGCTGATATTTGTGTTTGGAATAGGACGTTTGATAAAGCTCAAAAATTAGCTGATGCGTTTGAAGTATTGGCGGTTAAAGATTTGAATAAAGTAGATCCGGAGAAGATAGATTTGGTAATGAATTTGACTTCTGTAGGTTTGAAGACAAGAGAATCAATCCTTCCTTCGGATTTTTGGAAATCGCATCATGTGGCGTTTGATGCGGTGTACGAGCCGTTGGAGACACAGTTCCTTTTCGATGCGTCAAATGCCGGAGCGCGTATCATTACGGGGGATAATATGCTCATTTTTCAGGCACTCGAGCAATTCAAGATTTGGCATGATATTGAGTTGGAGTCGGAGGTGATGGGGAAGGCTTTTTTTAATGATTAATGAGTAATGAATAATGATTAATAAAGTTGAGGTGATTTCTTGACCGGGGGTATTTTTTAAAGACAATGAAAATGTTCTTTTTTTTGTATTGTTAAAACCCGAAATTTAATCCCTAAAGATTAAGTTTCGAGAGGAGAAGATGACGGAATAAGCGGAGTGTCCGACAATAGGAGGACACGTAGACATGGAGTCGTCTTCGACGACGCTCCCGTAGCTCAATGGATAGAGCAGAGGCCTTCTAAGCCTAAGATCTAAGTTCGATTCTTAGCGGGAGTACCATGATCAAAAAAAGTTACTCAATAGCAGGGTATTACAAAATGTAGTATCTTTTTTTGTGTTGTGTAACTCAATAAAATTTGACTTATTCAACTGTCTCGCATATAATACGAGTACAAATGGCTTCGGCCTCGCCCCGCTTCTTGTGGGGGCATACTAGAAATCATCATTGGAAAGTATCATTTCCGTGATGATTTTTTTCAACTCTAAAAACTTTTATATCGGGACTATTCCAATTTTTTTTTTGCGCCCGTTCTATTGATTTTTGCTGCGATATCATAATTCAATAATTAAGAAATATGTACATCGATAAGCATTTGGCGATTTTCGCTTTGTCAAGCTTTTTTTGGACTTTTTTATGCCCCAAAAACCCCTCGTAAAAAGGGATATTTTACCATGTCGAAAAAAAGCTAATTATTGCTTACGCAAATGAGACCTGAAAAATAGTTTAGATTATTGAGAGAACGGGTTGACTGTATTTTATTGCTGAGTCAACCAAAAGATTCAAAAAAACCTCTATTGACAAATAAAAATAAATCCATATTTATTTCAAGTGCGTAATATTTGCTCTTTGACGCACCGTTAGTTTAGCAGACATAAATCTGTGCTTGATTCGTTTGTATAGCGTAGAAAATGCTTTAGCAACTTTCTTTGTTTTTGACTGAATCTAGTTCGGATGTCCTGTCTGCTATTACATCGGATGACTGATTTGGTGATGAGATTTCGTCATTAGTTCAGTTATTCGATGGAAATCACACCGTATTAATCGGCATTAACTACTAAGGAGTGAAACGATGAGCGAACAAAATGGAACAACGAACAAAAAATACAACTGGAAAAAGACCATCATATTCTTGCTTTGTTTGGGAGCATTCGTGTTCGCAGAAATCAAGGTGATGGACTACTTCATGAGACCATGTCAACGGAATCCTGCAATTAAGGAATGGTTTAGTGTCATGTTGGACTCAAAATTGGATAGCCCTACCGAAAAGAAAGCAAGGGAGCGGTTAATCTCCTTGGGATACTATTCTTGCAGAGCTGAAATTGAGGAGGCTAAACAGGTGGAAGTCGAACAGCGTGCAAGGGAACTCGAAGCCCAAGGCAAGTAACAGGACAGCGAACAGTAGCACAGAAGAAGCGGAGGTTGGCATTTATGTCGACCACCGCTTTTTCACTTTCTCCAAAATTTATCCCCCTGTTTTCTCGATTCAACAGCAGTCCGTTTCAGTTTATCCGCAATACTTATCTAGCTGTATTTAGGATGGACTAACATAAAATAATTCTAATGGAATTGAAAATCTATCTTGTACATCTTTAATAAAAGAGTTCCACCTCAATTGCAGCAGTCGTGCCATGAATAAAAAAGTTATTCAAAAAAGTATTTGCAAGTTTTTTAATCCAATATCGTGTATTTAGTATTCTTCTTATCCCCATGTTTCTCAATCAAACCTTTTCTCACCAAACTAGCCAAATAACGCTGAGCGGTTCGTTTTGAAACTGTCAAAATATCCTCAACATCACTACTGGATATATGATTCATTTCTTGAAGAAAATCGAGAACTTGAATTTCTTTTTTTGTGAGGATGATTTTTTCTTTGTTATTTCTGATGTACATAAAAGGCTTAATTGTATCCATTACTAATTCCATCTCTACTAGAAAACCGGTAATGAAGTATTCAAGCCACTGAGTGAGATTACCTGCTCTACGTTCTTCATAATCTTTTCCTAAATGAATAGCCTCGTAATAAGCGGGACGATTAGTGTTGTAGTAATTTTCCAGTGCAAAAAGTTTTCGAAAATCATAATTCTCAGTGTACAAAACTAAAGTGGCGAGAAGACGTGCGGCTCTTCCGTTTCCATCCACAAAAGGGTGAATTGCTGCTACTTCTGCATGAGCAATTCCAGCAATAATAATCGGTGATAGTTCTTTAGCTCTTGAATCATTGATCCAATGACAAAGCTCTGAAATTAATTTTGAAGTTTTTTTATAATCAGGTGCTGTGTATCGAATTTTTTGTGAAATAGGCGTTCTAGAAACTACATAAACTGGCTCCTTTCTATATTTACCACTTCTTTCACTGTCTAAAATATTCGCACTTAGAAGTGCATGGATTTTTAATACATCCTTTTCAGAAACTTTTGAGTCCTTCTTCTTTATGATCCAGTCTAAGGATTTCTTATAATTCTTAACTTCATAAATCTCTCGCTCCAAAGCGTTAATTTTTTTGCCATCTAAGACTTTTTTGATTTCGTATTCGTTCAGAGTGTTTCCTTCAATTGCTGTAGAATGATGCACCATACTTAGAATGGCTTGCCTTTTAAGCCTTAGTTCTTCTCTAGGCTGAATAGGACATGTTGAAATTTTTTCACGGATTACTCCAATGCGGTTTAAGTCATTGAGTATTTTGGGAGTGATTTGGTATTTAGGGTTAAACATGAAAATTGGTGTCGCTTAGAATGTCGCATATTTGTCGTTTAAATATTAATTTAATTACATGAAAAAGTAAAAATAAAAAAGTGAAAAAAATGTCTTAAAATCATTTTTCCATTTTATAATCGAGTTTTCCAAACTTAAGCTCCAAAATATAATCGTCCAAAAAAGTTCGAATAACGTTCAATAAGGGGTACCAGATAGGAATTTGCGACGTTGAAGCGTCGTTTTTCCTCATAGTCATGGGATATGGCAAAAGTTCAAACCATGTAAAAAATTGTCTTATTTTTTCCTACTTTTTTGTTTTTGAAATACAAAATCGTATTTTTGCCTTTTATAGAGCTAAATTATAAAGTTCGATTCGTGTCTGGTGTTTGAGCTCAGTTTTTTCCTTGATTTGTGAGTAAGAAATGAGTATAATTTACTCGTAATTTGCACTTTTTAAAAATGGCCAGAGTTCAATATTCCGTTCCCGATCCGCTAAAAGCGGAAGCAGAAATGCTCTTAAATGCTCAAGGCATACCTCCTCGCGTAGCTACCATAATGTTTTATCAAGAGATTGTGCAACATAGAGGTTTACCGTTTACCCCTTCTCCTATTCCAAATAAGACTACTGCAGAAACCATAGAAAAAGCTGATCGAGGGGAAGATCTCATTGAATGTAAAGATGCAGAAGATGTCTTTAAAAAACTTAAAATATGAGACGCCCATTTTTTACAAAACAATTTAGGAAAGACGTAAAAAAAATGAAAAGATCCAACAAAAATATGGATCTTTTGAAGTTCGTAATGAACACATTAATTGGGGATAAAACACTTGATTCGCCATATCACGACCACGCATTAAGCGGAAACTTGAAAGACTGCAGAGAGTGTCATATTCAAGGTGATTGGTTGTTGATTTATAAACTTGCGAACAACAATAAGATTTATTTTGAGAGAACAGGATCTCATTCAGAACTTTTTGAATAAGGGACTTAGCAGTAAATAACTTACCAATTTTAATATCTTTTTCTCCGTGTACTTCGTCAGAAAAACTTCGCCATATTATAATATGACTCAGCTTCTCTTTCTCGTACACGAAAAAAAATCTCATCAAACTTGGTAACTTATTTCCTGCCAAGCCCCTTACTCATGGGAATATTTAATCGTTCTAATTATAATAATTCAATACACATTGTTAAGCCAAGACGTATTCCAAAGAAGTCAATATATAAGTTTTTTCGCTTAATAGTCGAGTTTTTCAGCCTGAAGCTCCAAAATATAGTCCTCCAAAAAAGTTCGAATAACGTTCAATAAGGGGTATCAGCCTTCGTTTGCGACGAACGAAGTGAGTCGGAATAAGAAGGCTGTCGCGTCGTAGCTATATTTGATGCGTACAAAAGTATGAACGCAAACTACGTCTTGGCAGGCCAGTTAAAAATCTTATCTGATTAAGCGAAGACGGACTACAAACAAAGGGATTGGCATATCAAATCAGGCTACGACTTGGCAGATCTAATATTAAATGAAATTCCATTACACATACATTCTTCAGTCAGAATTAAATCCTGATCGTTTTTATGTTGGATATACAGAAGATCTGAAAGATCGATTTAAAGAGCACAACGATAAGAAATGTGTCCACACCAGCAAATACGCTCCCTGGGAACTAAAAAACTTTTTCGGTTTTTAATCGAAAAAAAAAGCGCTGGACTTTGAAAAATATCTAAAAAGTTCTTCAGGGAGCCAGAGCGCTATCCTCCTACTCTGCCACATTTCTCTTTATCCAGGAGCTTCTTTTGCGTATTTGCTTCGAAATTGTTCAGGAACGTTTCATTATTTATATTTTTAAGCCCAGGGTGTCACACATCAGTTTCTCTCAGAAAACGGCTTAAATCAAAAATATGACGGCTAATTTTTTCCAAAATCAGCGATTTTTAACATTCCCAAATTTTTTTCAGGGACATTTTTGATGAGAAAAGACTTCCTAAGTTAATGAATAGTTTTGACATCTGTATATATAATGTATATAATATTCATGATTATTTCATTATATACGCCCTATGAGCACTCTTATACAAGTTCGAGGAGTAAAACCCTCTACCAAAAAAATTGCTGAAGATGTTTTTCGAAATTTAGGATTATCTACTAGTGCGGCGATTAAACTCTTTTTAAATCAGGTGGCTATTACAAAATCTATTCCTTTTCGTCCAACTACAATCACTGAAAATGGGCTTAGTCCTGATCAGGAGGATGAAATATTATTGAATATGAAGGATGATTCTGATGAAATAACGTTTTCAAATGTTGAAGATCTTATAACCGATCTTAGAAAATGAAAATATTGAGAAAAAAATCTTTTAAAAAGAATTATGTCAAACTTTCAGAAAGATTTAAACAAAAAGTAGATGATACTTTGCGACTATTTGTAAAAAATGCATTTGATGAAAAATTAAATAATCATTCTTTAAAAGGGAACTTAACAGGTTTTCGATCGATTGATGTGACAGGAGATTTGAGAATTATTTTTAAAGAAACGAATAATTATGTAGTTGTTGTGTTGGTAAGAGTTGGAACACATAGTCAGATTTATAAATAAGTATTTAGGATTGTTTTATTATCATGATTTTATGTAGAAAATTTTGAGGAAGAGTAAAACCTTTCCGTTCTCTAAAAAAAGTAAGGGCGAGAGACAAAATAACTTGAACAATTGTCTCTAATTTTTTGTGAATTATTATGATTCTCTGTCTGAATTTATCGTTTTTTATCCAAAATTTGTGAACAAAAAATAATTATCACGCACAGTTGTCAAATTGCGGGAGCTGCTGGGAAGTCTCTTTTTCTGCGCATCATCTAATAAATATGTCAAGTAAATTTTCTTGACAGAATTTCACGTTGTATATAAACAAGCAAATCATTGTTACTTAATTTTTTATAATGGCAAATATTGATAAATTTATCCCTAAAGATGTTTGGATTCAGCTTGAAAGAGCGACTGAAACTGTTTTATCTGTAATTCCTTCACTGAGGAATGAACAGCTTATAAGTGATCTTAGTGCTAATGTTTTAATGACAGATGATCCCGATGAAAAAGAGACGCTTCTAGAGGCTGTAAACGAAACTATCGCAAGATTTGCGGAAGAAGTCCAGGCAATAGCAGCTGAAAGATGTAAGCAAAAAAACACAAAGCACCGACTAGAAGGCCTCGTGAATCATACACTTAATAACTCCCTAAGTATAGCTAAAGAAAAATTGGGATTGGCTCAGGATTTACATAATGAACATAAACTCAGAGGTGAAAAAAAGAGAACGAGTTTAGAAGAGGCTGTCAGTACTATTCGTGCAGCTTGTTCTTCTATTTTAGCGCACGAATTTTTGGTAATGGAAGATCCGGCAAAGAAAGAATTTTATCAACCGGAAATAGAAAATATTTCCATTTCTCATTTTTTTAGTGAAATTGAATGGACATTGGATTATAGATTTCATAAATCAACATCAATAAACAATCCAATCACCATTGAAATACCTGAGGAAATAAGAGATCTTCAGGTAAGAGTCCATTGTTGGACTCTCTTTCATCTTACAACAAATATTTGTGCTAATGCGAGTAGTCATGGTGAAGCAACAAACCTTGAAATCAGATTAACCAAAGAAAATGATTTTCTGGTAATTACAATATCCGATAACGGTTCGGGAATTGAGTCCGACGTTGAAACAACAATGTACGATTACCTAGTCTCAAGAGGAAAAGAAGTAGTAGGCCAAACCACAAGAATAATGCATTCAGGCATTGGTATAGCACATGCACCAGAACGATTAGAGGCTTTTGGAGCGACGATTGAATGTCAAGGCCATGGCGGATTAGAAGGGGCAGAAAACAAGAAGGGTGCCAAATATATTATTAAGGTGCCTCTCGCTGATGTTCCCTCTAATGCATTGAATTCTGATATTGTCCCAAAGCCTTCTGCACAGCTGATTGTACCGGTTGTGTCATAGACTTCTTGGTATCATTAGCTTTGTGTATGATGTCTTTTATCAAAACCTTTGCTTCCCTCATGCATAAGTGCAAATTTACTTCCTCTTCGTTCATACTTACTTGATCTTTTTTCGCATTTTTAGCTACTTCTTCAAGCTCTTGCTCGGTTAAAACCTTATCTCCTGAATAATAGCGAAGTATATCTTTGAACCATTTAGGAATGCCCTCTGGCAAGTTTCTATAAATATCTTTTGCTAATGTTTTATAAGTTGGATCAGCCGAAGTTTGATAACATACGTCTGAAAAGAAATCAGGAGGAGGGAGCTTTTCACGAGCGAAAGATTGCCACTCAGAAGATTTGTCAAAATATTCAATGACTAATTCCGGGTTATAATCTAGATTTAGTTCTTCTGAAAGTTCAATCCATATTTGGCGAAACAAATATAAATTTTCTTGTATTTTAATATTTTCCGATCCGTATCCTTTTTCGTTTATATTTTTAGCGACTAAATAATCTACTTTAACAGACTCAATTCCATGATGAGGAGCAATAATACGTAAAAGATTCTTTATATATTCCCTGTTTTCAGGCACGATAAGATCGTGACATCCACCACATAGGTCGTCGATGGAAAACTGATACCCTTTCGCTTTCAATATATCAAAATCTTTCGCAAATTTTTCCGGCTCTGGCATCTGTGCTGCTTCCGTAATTTCGAATACAACATGATCTGCATATTCAAAATCTTTTAGTATTCGCATTATATGTTTCCAACATGCATTATCAGAAAAAATTCCACTCATTAAATTAATAGAGATCTTTCCCTGAAACGCTTGTCCGTCTATTTGATCTCGTGCAAAACAAAGCTCATGTTCCAAGAAAAAAGGAAAAATTGCAGGAACCCTTCCCTCTTTTTGTAATCGATCAAATTTCTTCCCAAGATCAGGGCCTTGGGCACATTCAGGCCTTACTAATATTTCTTCCTTTACCACTTGGCCCGAAGAATCAACTATTCCTTGTACTGTTAAAGGAGGTTCTTTTAGCATCTCTGCTGCTAAGTCATCTGCGCATTGGTTATTCTGTTCTAATGCATTCATGACAATTTGTGGTTTTGAAATAATGTTCTAGTTTATTATAATACATATTAGTCAATTCGTCAACCTTCTTAATTCGGGACTCTAAGATTATTTTTTGTTTTTTGTAAAATAATCACTTTCTGTCCCTAGTCAAGTAAAAAAAGGTTCTTTTGCCTAAAAAGTGGAAAAAATAAGATTTTGAAAGACATCAGTGATTG
>CAYVJW010000047.1:0-11837 GCA_964451885.1 uncultured Candidatus Peribacteria bacterium
TTTTGATCTTTCCTTTTAATCCACGATTCACATTTTTAGCCAAATCAATACTAAACTGTGTAGCAGCTCCAAATTCCACACCCATGAGAATTTGATTTTCCCCTTCCCGAAATTCCCGGTCATTCGCCAGTATGTGTTTCACTTTTCCCTGCATAAATGCGTATTTAATGGCTCCTTCATCGATTGGGTTTCGAGCAAGCCTATCCATTTTCCAACAAAGAATTCCTAACGGTTCAGCAGATTCATGTATGAAACTCATCATAGCGTTAAAACCGTCTCTTCCCGGCTTCGTTCCTGTTTTCGTGTCTTCAAAACTGGCAATCGTTTCCAAATTTCGTTCATGTTTTTTCTTCTCGGCCCATTCAAGCTGATCAGGAATAGACTGAATCTGTTTCTTTTTATCTTCAGAAGACCGGCGAGCGTAGATTACATACTTCATGTTAATACATTTAATACTGTAGGATTTTTTTCAAAAAAATCAAGTCCGACACTGCTTAGCTATGGGTGGCAGTACCTTTCATCTTTTATCAAATCATTTACTTCAACTCGTGCTTCTTTTTTTTCTGATTCAGATAGTTCAACCGCCTTGTGAGAATCTTCCAAAGTAGGAATAAATTCAGGACACTCAAAATCCGAAGGAAAATGCATGAAATCGAAGCTTTTATAATGAGGAAGCAGTTCTTTGTACATATGTGGTATAAGTAACATCCCCTCAAAGCTCAGAAATTCCTCTCGTACTTTCAAATAATGTTTTTGTGAATTCTGAAAGTTTTTATTTAAAAAATTAAACCCGGCCAACTCGATTAAATAGTCGACCTGATAATTGATTTTAATATGACGCCTCAAAGAAGTTATGGCTACTAAGAATCTGTTCTGAAGTTGGACATTGGGCTGGCTTTTCGCTTTTTCTGTTATTCCCGGAGTCCATAAACTAAGCAATTCATTCAGCTCTTTTAATTTGCCTTTTCTCCCAAGTCTGGTTTTAAGTTGGCTCATTTTTTCTTCTGTATTAGAGCTTAATTTTGTTTTTTTGTCTGATTCGAGCCAATACAAAAATTCATCTATTGATTCTAAAACAGAAATAGTATGCAAATGATTAAGGCTTATTTGGCATATCAAACCGAGTAATTTTTCATAATCTACTTGAAAAGCTAAAAAAGAGGACTGCGAATCGTTCATAAATACGTTTCCCAGGTTATAAATACGAAAAATACGATTCAGATATTCAATTTCGTTTTTTTCTCTCGCTTGGCAAAAAATTTCTTTTTCTTCGTCCCTTGTGAGAAGATATTTCTCATTATTCGTTTCTGTACGATAATTAGTATCAGCACAAAGTAACTTAGCCTTTTCAAAAGCTGATAAATTTTTAGAAAGCGGTTTTAAGTTAGGTGTTTTCATGATGGTTTATTAGAAAGTATTTCTTCGATTCTTTTCAAACGCTGATGCACTTCGGTCAATTCCAGCGCTCTGACGATGTGGCCGGAAAGAAAACCGAGACAATTGGCGGTTCTTATATCCATTTTTCCTTCCCGAACTTGATTGATCGTGTCGGCTAAGAGCAAAACCACGTGGTTCGGACTTTCAAGAGGAACAGGCTGACTCGGTCTTTCGTTTACCAGTGCTCGTTTTTTCCCTCCTTTTCGGCTTATTTTTTGCTTCTCTTCTTCCGAAACATTCGGTGAGTGCAGATAGCAATAATCATTTTTCGTCATAGCATTGGCCTGACATGGATTTCCGTTTGTGGTTTTGGCTTTGCACTGCATTTTGAATAAAAATTAATTGTTAAAATTCTCTACCGGTTCTTCAAAACCGGGGTATCCGCCTAAAACTGTTCCATATTTATCTTTCTCCGGATTTGATTTTCTCCAATTCGGCATATTATTTTCCGACAAAGAAGGTAAATCACCGTCTTCATCGTCAGCATCGTCAAAAACAGATGGCTCAGGCTTTACCTGTTTGGCAGTGTTGACGGTACTGACGGTGATTTCCGATGTTTTGCGGATGGTAATAATTCTCTGTACTCCTCCGCTCCGTTCGAAATGTATTCCTACTTCGGAAAGGTTCGTTTCCAGCTGATTCAATCGTTTAGTAAGGTTGTTTGCTACTTTCGGAAAGCCCCTTTCTTTTGTGTCTACATTTATTACCTCTGCAATCCTCTTCAATTCCGTTAATAAATTGGAGGGAGTTCCCGTCCATTCGTCCTGGTCTTCCATGAATTTCAGAATTACTGAGGCTATTGGATCGGCATATAGAGCTTCGTTATTCTGTGTTTTCAGGTTCCCATAATAAACATTTAAAAATTCTTCCTGACTGTATCCCAACGCTATAGCTATGGCGCTTCCCCATTCGCAAAAATCGGCCATTCGGGAAGGATTTTTCACTTTTATATTCGAGCGAACACGAATGGTTTCTACCAGCGTATCGAATACGCCTCCAAGGATTTTGGGACGTTCTTTTTCGAAGGCAGAATACAATTCCTTTTCGCTTCTTCTGTTCTTTCTCTCGACTCTGTCCAAATTAAACAGGATCGCTCTTTCTAGAAGATCCGGTTTGGAGGCAACCAGGTTAATTCCGTTGATGATTACGCATCGCTGCATCTGATAAATAATATCTTCATCGTCCGTATAAAGTTCTCTTTTTGAAAACCCTCCTCCCGTCACGACTTTACAGAGTTCATCAGATACCCAAGGTAAAATAGGAGAAGCATTGTCATAAACAGAACACCAGTGATGGGATAAATGTTGAACCAGTTCGGTTACTGTCCGTGGAAATCCCAAGACTTCTACTTTTGACGGATCGATTATGTTTCGAAGCAATTTGCACAAGGTTGATTTTGCCGATCCCTGCGCTCCGTAAACAATAGGAATCGGATGAGGAAATCCAGGAATAAAACAGGATACGAGCCAAACGAGCATTAGGATTTGATGCTCTTTTTTTTGAACATTCACAAATTCCAGGATTTTTTTTATGTTTCCATCGGAGGATGGGGGGACTTGTGCTTTTTGATGCGTGTAACGGCGAAAAATAATGGGAGGTTCGGAAACGATGATCCAGCCATCTTTTGTAATTTTTACGGCTTGCCAATCGTTATCCGTCAAATCATACCAAAGTTCGCTACCTCTCCAGGCTGTCCGGTTAAAGAGCTCTGTTTGCTCACCTTCCGCATGGCAAATGCCTTCAATCACATTGAGAGCATTGCTTAGAGCCTCTTTATTCGGAACTTTATCGTATTCTTCCCAAAATTCATGTGATAGCCATCGTTTAAAAGCGGAATGACGACAAGGACGGATTTCTTGATGATCTCGAATTGGAAATCGGGCATAAATTTTTTCAAATTCGTCCCGGAAGAGTTCAATATGCGGATTCCCTTGCACCATTGAAACCAACTTGTCAGCTTGAGGCTTTTTGGATTCTTCCGCTTCCTTTTTCGAAGAGGATTCTTTTTCTGTTCTGCTTTGATTCACATGCTTCATAGTGTGGTAAAAAATTAAATTAGAAAGCGTAGAGAAACTCGACTGCTTCCCTGAAGTCACAGTTCTTGTACTGCATCACGAAATCAATCGGACTGCCTTTTGTTCCGCATCCAAAGCACACGAAACGATTGGAGTTTTCGTAAAGCTTCAGGGAGGGCGTTTTATCCTTATGAAAACAACAACGAATCATTCTTTTCGGGTTGTGGATTCCTAATAACGAGGAAACAACCTGGTCGATTTTTACTCGTTGCGTTGCGTTTTCGTATTTCCACTCCCATTCCTGATTATGATTGGTGGGAAGCTTCGATTTTTTCGTTTTTCGAAGGATGAATTGCATATTTCGTAAATCCCGTTTTATTTCTTCCCGTTCACTGCCGTACTTCAAATCAGCCACTTTTTCTAAAAAATACGATCTAATCTCATCAAGTTCAGAAAAAGCATCTGATTTTAAAAACTCTTTTATTTCCCGCTGCAATTTACGCTTACGCCATTCTTTCATGGCCAGCATCTTTTTGAGCATTCGTGTGCCGCTTTTCTCGGAGAGAAATGTGGCTACCGGATCTATGGTTTTGATTGCGTTCATTTTTGAACGATTAAGGAGAATAAATTGAAAAGATTTTGAGCTTGTTCTTTTGCTTCTGCGAAAGATAACTCTCGGCCGTATTCAGCTTTGTAGAGCTCTTGAAATTCTCGGATAGCATCTTCGGATAAGGCGTTCATTTTTCTGACAAGAGACGATTTTTAAGAAGCTTAAAATTGGCATAAAAACTTCGTGGTTCGATCTGAAGTTTCCCCTGCCAAAAATCCTGGACTACTTCATCCAGTCTTTCTTCTCGAATAAAACAAAATTCCACCCGGTTAGGGGATGTGCGATCCAGGCAATCAAGTCTAAACCCAAAAGATGTGAGGGTGATTGCTAATGGAAAATCCGATGTTTGGAAATAAGGACTCATAATCATAAAAATTAAGTGTCCTCATTATTCCCCTCTCATCTCGCACATTTCTCGCATTAGCTTTCTAAAAAACAAACACTTCAAAAAATGCTCGGAAGCTTTTCAGGCGCGCATTGATACAAATTATTCCTTTTGAAAACTTATTGCGAGATTAGAACGATTTGTGCGAGATTGATTATTTTTCGAGATAATACCCGATGCCTTTTTTTGATTTAATTTTTAATCCTTCAATCTTTTTCAATCGGCTGATGGCCTTATGAACCTCGGAATGATCAGATTCGAAGTCATCATAAGGAGTTCCTGAAATTACTGTTCTCAATGTTGAAAAACAAACAATTCCTCCTTTTGCCTTTACCAGTTCTTTCAATACATTCCAATCGCTTTTCCTTATCTTATTATTACGAATAATTTCTCCTCTCATTGTTACAAAAACAACATCGTAAGGTTGCTTTTCCATGCAAAAAATTTCAATGTCGGCGTAATGATATGTTGGTACTTGCCCAATCGTTTTTCCCTGTTTTTCCTGTTGCAGAAATACTTTTCGCGCAATAGCTTCGAATAATTCTATGTCAAACCGTAATTCCCTTTCTTGGAAATCTATGCAGTCATTTAAGTTTAAAGTGTTCATGCTTCCTTCATTATATGGCAAAAGAACGAGGCATACATCATCCTCGATTTTGTTTTGAAGCTTCATCAAATTTTTGTGAGAAATAAATATTCGTGCCGTTTTTGTTTCCCAGATAGTAAAAACCATCGCTTATCTCGTAAAAACCGGCTTTGATGGAAAAGGCTTTTTTTACCAATTCTAAAAACCGCTTTGTATCAAAAATCCACTTACGAACCTTTTCCGGTTTTAGAGGGCCAAGTACGTAACATTCGGAACAATCAACAAAAAATTCATTCCGAATCTTCTTTACGTGTCCTATGCCGCGACAAGCATTAAAATCCGTACATTCGGCGTACTCGGAAAATCCCTGATGCCTCAATATTCCTTCTGTTTCCAAAAATTCGCCGAGATTCTCCATTCTATTTTTGTCGGCCTCTGTAAATTGCGGATAAAAGCTTTTTTCTACTGACAGTAAGATATGTTTGAGCGTTACCGCATTAGTCCTGCATCGGTGAGGTATTTTCGGCATTTTTTGTGAAGTTCTTTATCCTGAAGATCGTCTGAGTTTGGCAAAGTGAGGGTGGTGGTAACACTTCCTCTCTGCCCTTTATTCTTAAATTTGAAATGAATAACAGCTTGAGATATTTCCCATATGTCCGGATTATCAAGCTTATGATATTTCAGAAGGAAATAAATCTCCTTTTTATTTTCTCCATCCCTAACATCGAGAATAATCCTGTCTTTTTTACCCACTCGCTTTTCTAATCGCAAAGCCTTGATCCGAACAAATTCGATTTCATCTTCCGGAGGGATTTTGCTTTCAATGGAAAAATTTTCATCGAAGAGACAATCCAGATATACCGTTTTGAAATCATCCTTATTAAAAGGCTCCTCTATTACCTTTTCTACAAAAATACTCATCAGATCCGATTTCTTTTTATGCCTGATACGCTTGAACTGCAGGGCAATTTTGTTCTCTTCTAGAAATATGAGAAAGTGCATATCTTTCGCAGGTTTTCTCGACCTTTTCCTTAGTCGTCCTCCGTCAAACCCGAATTCTGATTTTGAGTAATCATCGAAGTATACGGAAATGCAAATCGTTCCGGTTTCGCTGTTTTGGTGTTGCTCGACTTCGCAGTAAAGTCCTTTGCGTTCGCTTTTAAAGAATTCTTGAATGCCTGTTTTCAGTTTTTGCAATTTTTCGGCTGTAAAAAAATCCTTTGTTAATGACTCCTGGCGGTGCAGTTTGTATTCACTCCCATAATCTTTGAGTCGATCCCAAAGATAAGCTTCACGGAAAATATCCGGGTGGTACAGATATACCCACATGGAACGGTTCACGTCATTTGTACAATCATCAAAATCTTTTCCGAAAGTAATGTTTGTATTTATCGAAAAATCCAGAAACCGTTCTATGGCTACTTCACTCGCCATTTCTTTTATCTCCCGAAGTTTCGCTTCTAACTCCGTCCAGTTTGAGGATGGTTCTAACTGATTGATGAGTTTTTGGAAGTCTTCAAATAACTCGTCGGAAAGATTTTCGTTTTTTAAAAATTCTTTTTGGAGTTTTTCATCTACCAGCTGGAGGATTTTTTGTGGAGAAAGTGACATATTGCATAATCATTATTTATTCTCGACTTTACGTTTTGGAGGTTTGGTTGCCAAAAAATAAATAAAAATAACTGAATGTTTTCTGTGGCCCAAAAAAGTCCGGTTTTGACAAATTGGGCGTTTTATTTGATGCAATGACTTTTTTATGGTAAAATAATATGGTTTTATATGTCCCTAAAATGCCACAAAAAAAAGAAGATAATGATCTTCGTGAAGATCTGGAAGAATTTATTCATCAGATAAAGAATCCTGCAGAGGCGCAGAAACTGCGTGCTCATGAGGCCGACTTACTGATTCTGACGGAGCAGGAGATAACGCATCCGGAATTAATTGGAAATGAAGTGGTGCGAGAATGTGTGGAGCAGTATCGGGGGCAGTATTTGGAGTTTTTAAGAGAAAAAAGCAGTAAAGAAGAAATTAAAAAAAAATTAGAACAGGAGTTTTTTCCATTAATGGAATATTTTTATCATGCTCAAGAACTTTATAATGAATCGCATGATGATGATATTAAAAAACGTGCTCTTCAGTCAATGATAGATACCGTGATTGATATGGACGCCCCGGAAGAAGAACTGAAAAGAATATTTGCAAAAAAGATGATTTCATCTTTTCATGAAATCGAAAAAATACCTAATACATACATCGCAAAGATTGATCCACCTACTCGTGGTATACTAGCGGTTTTACGAAAGGTCGGGGATGTCGCAATAGATGACATAATTCCCCTACTTCAAAGCAATTTAGAAAATAATCCCGCATATAATTATCTATCAGAATTAAGAGAGCCTGCAATACTCCCTTTGGGAAGAGCTTTTTTGGATGATGGAAATGTGAGAGCCGCGGATGTTTTGATTTCAATGTTAAAAAAGGATCGTTCTTTTATTGAACCATTTGTTTTAAAAATTTTAAAAAGAGGATTGTCCAATAGTAATATAAAAGTGAAAGAAAAATCTGTTGACATCCTGAAGGAGATCGACGATCCGGAAATAACTTCTCTTTTTATTGAGACATTTAGGGATGAAGTAAATGAAATTCGTCAAGGCAGAGCAAAAAAACCACATTTAATTTTCAATCTCTTGTCTTATTTTGCCAAAAACGGAAATATTCGAGCTATTGTTCCGATTCTTGAGTTCGGAAATATTCAGCTACAAAACTATGATTTTAAATACAGTTGTCTGAAAATATTAGAAAAAATGACAGGATTGAATGAGGAAAAAACATTAAGGTTGTTGGAAGAAAATATATCTGAAAAACAAAAGATTGAAATGGATTCATTGCTTATAAAAATTGAAGAAAGATATAAGCAGTCAGGAATCGTATTGATTCATTGGCTTTTTGACAGATATACAATTTCAGAAATACTTAATTTGGAACAATCTGGAGAATTATGGAAAACTGTAGATATTATTTTACATATAAATCAATCTCCCTCACGAGATATTCGAAACCTTCAGGATCAGATCATTCCACTAATTCTTGAAAATGAGAATCCCTTGAAAGTGCTTCGAAAAATAGAGAATATATTTGTAAGAAATAATCTTCCTTTGGTGGGAAAAATATTTCGTATTTTTGAGTTGCTTTATCCTTTGGAAAGACAAAGATTTGGACAAAACTCCAGCCCTGTACTTCAACATCAATCTACTCGCGGACGTCGTTTTACTTTTTACCGGGATCTTCTGAATATTCATCTGCAATCGGGAAATAGATCCTTGCGAAGATATCTCACGGTGTTGCAAGAAGGAGAAGTTCTTCTTCAGCGTTATGAGCAAGGCCAAGAGGCTGGTATGCCAACATTATCTCAAGAAGATGCCAATCAGCTTTCATGCTTTCTTAGGAAACTTGAAACCTTGCAGGAAAACACCATACGTGGAGAAACAAAGCCTGCTTCAGGAAGACAAGATGAAATTGATCAAAAAGTTCAAAGTCTCAGGCAGAATTTGGAGGTAAAAGAAGGACAGTTAATTACTGAAAGAATTTCCGAACTTTTTTTGAAACCCGTTGGAGTACACTCTATTTCAGAGGCTCTTGAACTTATGGACAGCATCAAAGAAAGGGCTGAGCAAAGAAACCAAACTTCAGTTGATCATGCTAAAGTGAGAAATGGAAAACGATATTTGCATGCCCATAAGGGGGATTTAGCAAAAGGAATTAACGATCTTTATTTTCGTAACATTTTGAATAACGGCTCTGTTGCCAAAGAATTTTTGGGGTCGGAGACTTCCTCTGATGCTACTCCTTTTGATACTGATGTAGAATTGCTCTCTGATGAAAGTGAAGACAGAGCTGCAATGTCTGAGATAGCTCAAGGATACGGAGATTTATTACTTGTTATGCGGCCAAGCGGTCAATGGGAGAGAACTCATAATAAAGATTATATAAAACCGGCCAGAGGGAAGTTTGAGTTGTTTCAAGCTCGAGTAGCAGGAGGGAGACACTATGCCATTCGGACAGGCTTTCCTCTCACGGAAGTTGATTTCATCATCGCTCAGAAAAACATATGTAAAGATGAACGAAGGTTGAGAAGTAAATACTTTGAGATTGCTCGGAATGGTTATTATATTCCCGTAGTAGATGAATCAGGAAAGGTTATCTTTACTCCGGGAATGTATGAGTGGTATCGGGATATTTTTGACGGTTTGGATAATTTTGAAGGGAATAATTTTGATGTTCATACGTTGAAGAGAAATGACTCATTGATGTCACAAGTACAAAATCATCAACCAAAATCGAGAGAGTTTGAACAAATTGCAACCATTAGAAATACTATTTCATCAATAGTAGAAACAGCCATGACAAAAGTTGGCCTCACTAGGAGAAGTAGGCATGAAGAAGGCCTTTTGGGAGTAGATATGGCGGATATCGGGTCAACCGCTCGAGGAACTAATCTGCCCGGGGGATTTGATTTTGATTTCGTATGTAAACTGAATGATCGGGACTGGGAGAAAGTTCAGGAACTTCAGAACGAAATTGTTGCCCAAATGAGACCCAAAAAACAGGATAATTACCAAAAAGATACACACCAGCAGTTACGAATGTTTGGTGTAGATATTAACGGCCAAAAAATGGATATTGATATAGGATTTGCCAGGAAATCAGAGCAGGATGTCTTTGAGGCTCATGATGCGGTTGCTCAAAAATTACAGTGGATTAGGGGACATTTGGGAGATGATGTTGAAGCAAATGTTATTGCTAATATTCGATTCGCAAAAGATTTCCTCAAAAAAAACGGGGTATACAAAAAAGGCACTCAAGGGCAAGGAGGCTTAGGTGGAATTGGGATAGAAACCTGGATTTTAAATCATCATGGAAATGTACAAGAAGCATTTTATTCTTTTCGAAAATCCGCATATGAAGGTAGTCAACGGATTCCCTTCGAAACTTTTCGTGATAAATATTTGATTATTGGCGCTGGAGAAAACATTCAGAAGAAAAGCCGTGAAGATCTTGTTGAGAACTTTTGCTATAACATGACGCCTGAAGGATATGATCGAATGCTTGAGGTAATAGAAAAAGTGATATAATCCCATCCGACCAGCCGATACTTTTTGACTCGACTGTGATGACAGCAGCACAAACTATATTTTTCATTTCTTTGTGTTTGTTGCAGCCAAGTCCAAAAGACTTGGCTGAACGATGGGATGAGAGTGAGAGTGCCATTTGGCAAAAGAAATGACTCTCTCCCGTATCGCTCTCCGTTTCACAGAAAAAAGCCCTTATCCACTCAGGATGGGGCTTTTGGGTTGATTTTAAGGATTCATTTTTCGCCAGTATTCCCCACTTTCCTCCCTCGACTTCTTCGCCACCTCCTTGAGCTTATCCGCAATAATATCCAAAGCTTTAGGATCAGTCGTAAACCTTGCCGAAACTGTTCCTCCCTCCTCATCAAATATTTCCACAAAAATTGCTGGATTTGGTTCTTCCAATTCTACAGCAGTTTCGATGGTTAACCTTCCCGCATTAAAACCTTCAAACTGAATGTAAGTATCTTCGGAGGGCATTTTTTGAAATATTTAACGAATAAAAATCAGTGGAATTCATAATTACTAAAACAGTCTACTTATTATCACTGTTTAATCAAATTTAAAAACATAAAATTTAAAAATAAAATGAATATTCAAGAACTCGACATAATGGGAGCAGGAGATGTATGCAAATTTTTGGATATTTGCCGCAGTCGCTTATCTTTCCTTATCAAAAAATACAATATCCCTTACAAGGAAGTCTCTTCCGGTAAAATTTTTCTGAAAAAAGACATCATTGCCTTTCAAGAAGCCCGAAAGGATAAAATGAAACATAAAAAAAAGTAAGCAAATACCAGGAGCTCCCGCAACTTCAGCACAAAAACATAGACATGGCAAATTTACGAAGAAGCGTTATGAAGTTCGCATAAATTCGATATTACAACTTCACAAAATGGTACAAAATCATATCTCGTTAAAATAAATCTCGCGCGAAGCAAGTTTTAATTAACCCAGTCTACAACAGGCTTTTTGTGAATTGCGGGAATTGCTGAGCAAATACTGATATTTTTCTCCCTCACTTTTATTTTTTGAAAAAAAATTTGCCAAAAAGTACGTAACTCTGTTATAATCGAGTTACATTATTGCCACCTAGGCACCTGAGGCTCGGACGAAAGTCTGAGCCGATTTTTTTTGTATTTCCTTAAAAATTCTTTTCGGAAGTCTACCAAGCCTTCTATCAAGTCGTTTGCTATCCATGGCCTTTATCTGAGTTAATGTCAGCCAACTACGTTTTTTTAAAAAAGTAATTTCTCCTAAATCAAATCCAAAAGAAGATTCTTTAGCTTTAGTAGTCAAAGGAATCGCTAAGAAATGTTTTTGATTAAACTTTCTAAATACAAGCACAGGACGAATAAAATTATTCCACCCTCCATCCTGTTCTATCCCAACATTTACACCAACATGAGCTAACCAAATTTCTCTCTCTTGATATAAAAGACGATAACTTTCCTCGTTTATTTCTTTCTTTGTAACATTCCACTCATCAAATTCTTTCATCGGATTGTTTTTAAGATTATTTATTTGGATTATAAAGAACTTCATTGCTTACTCAATAATTTCTTCCATTCAGAAAAATATCCTCTAATGGCTGATATAGTCAGGTAATTCTTGGCATTACAAAATCCGGATTCTCCCTAAAATAGGTTCGAATAACATCCGATAGGTGGCTCCA
>CAYVJW010000048.1:0-11699 GCA_964451885.1 uncultured Candidatus Peribacteria bacterium
CACAAAAACCTGTCAAATCTTTTTTGGACTTTTTTTGTACTGGATAGTTACCTTTCACCAAATAATCATCCGCCCCTAGATCAAGCCCCCGAATCTTATCCTCTACCATTCCGCGAGCTGAAATCACCAATATCGGCGTATTAATCCCCAAAGCCCGAAGCCCAGAAATAATTTCAAAACCGTTCTTCCCCGGTAGCATTATATCCAGCAAAATTATGTCATACGCCCTCGATTTTGCTTTTTGAAACCCTTCATCCCCATCTAATGCCTTATCAACTATGAATTTTTCCGAAGAAAGGCTTTTGGAAAGCATTTCTACAATTGAAGGATGGTCGTCAATTACAAGTGCTTTCATGGAAGAGAAATTTAGAATATAAAATTTAAAATCATATATCTTGCCTCTCGAACCTCATGTCTGTCGAAATTTTCTAGATAACTTAAGACTACATTAGAAAGAGAAAAATGAATTTCTGTCGATTTTTTTTACTAATTTAGTATTAGCACATTAATATTCGTTTGTCAAAAAGAAAGATTCATCTAAATTTAATGTTTTTCAGATTAATTATCGAAAATTAAACACAAAAAACTTAACATTTACTTAATGTCAAGTTATGTAAACCATTCATATCTTCTTTGTAAATTAATTTTAAAAGCCCTCGCTTCGGGAATTAATAATGAAGAAGAGGTACTTGCTTTTTTTTAAAAAAATATCAGCAAGTCAGCTCTTTGACATCTCGGCTATAAACAAGAAATAAGTTCATTTTTATACACAACAACCAAAGAAAGGCAACCAAATGCACAGCTCTCCCCACCAACCACAAAACAATGGAACAATTTCTATGCAATCTCAAAAACCGAAAGATCCAGTATGCGCGAAAAAAAAGTGCCTTCAACACGCCCTCCTCTCCGCAAAAGAAACCGCGGAATCTGCTAATCAAGCCAAATCTGAATTCCTGGCCAACATGTCCCATGAACTGAGAACCCCAATGCACGGGATTTTAAGTTACGCAGATATGGGGGCGAGAAAAGTAGAAGCCGATTCAAACCTGTTTCATTATTTTTCTATGATCCAAGGGTGCGGCAACCGGCTTCTCGGACTTCTAAATGATTTACTGGATCTGGCTAAACTGGAAGCGGGACGAATGAACTTCAATTTCCAGAAAAACGATTTACTGGAAGTAGTTCGGACCGGAATCGAGGAGATGGCGGAACTTATGCAGGCGCGTAAGATTAAATGTGTAATATCCTCTTCGGAAGATATCAATACAGAAGCCTGCTTTGATGAAAGCAAAATGTTGCAGGTAGTACGCAACATTCTTTCCAATGCCACAAAGTTCTCTCCGAGCGATAAGCAGATTTGGATATCTCTCACAGAAACAACACTTATTGAGAATAGGAAGACGCTTTCTTTTTCTGTCCGTGACGAAGGTCTCGGCATTCCAAATGCCGAACTGGACAGTGTATTTGACAAATTCGTTCAATCCTCAAAAACTCGTACCGATGCTGGAGGAACCGGCCTAGGACTACCAATATGCCGACAAATCATGGAGGCACACAACGGAAAAATCACAGCCTTAAACCATTCTGACGGCGGAGCTATCTTCACCGTCCTTCTACCACGGGAACAGACAAAAAAGAAAACGGAAGAATGAAACAAACTCACTGGCCAGAAAGAAAGGCACTTCATCTTTACAATGAAGACAATACGTCACACCGGATTCGGATCACAGAAGTACACGCGCGTTATCTGCGCGCCGAAACAATCGAAGGAGCAAGCAAGTGAACAAAATCACGAAATCGGCTTGGATTTCCCCGCCCATTATCCTTACCGTCATAATCGGAATTATACTTTCGATAACAGCCTCTTTCACCACCTACAATCTGGAGCACAAACGAATTCTTGCTGAATTTCGACAACTGGCAATTGATCGTGCCGCAATGCTGGATCAGGAAAACAGAGCTGTCAACCTTGAAGTTCTTGAAGGAATTCGTGGTTTGTTTCGCTCTTCGGAAGAAGTCACTCGTGCGGAATTTCGAATCTTTGTCACAGAAACGATTGTTCGTCATCCGACGATTCAAGCTCTCGAATGGATTCCACATATTCCTGCTCCCAAACGAGGTAGTTACGAATCAGCCGCTCGCATCGATGGACTTACCGATTTTCAAATTCGGGAAAAGCGTGATGGACAAATGATAACAGCTGCTAATCGAGAAGAGTATTTCCCGGTTTATTTTGTCGAACCATTGGCGGGCAATATGAAAGCAGTCGGTTTCGATCTCGCATCAAATCCTACTCGTTTGACCGCCCTGATTGAAGCTCGTGATTCAGAAAAACCGGTCGCAACTGCGCGTATCACTCTCGTTCAGGAAACTGCTAAACAAGCTGGTTTCCTTGTCTTTTTGCCAATTTATCACGGTGAACCGAAGACAATGGCAGAACGACAGGAAAGTTTATTTGGTTTCGCTCTCGGTGTATTCCGAATTGGAGATATGGTTGAGCGCTCGATCGGAAAGATAGAAATGAAAGTTTATCTTTCTGACATCACTGATCCAATAAGGCCTGAATTGCTTTATCCGTCCGAACGCCAGGACAATCCTGATACTTTCGAAATCTCCCATAACTATAGATTGGAAGTAGGCGGGCGAACTTGGGAGCTTGAATTTTTTCCAACTTCCGCTTATCTCGAAGCACATTACGAGATAGGAAAAACTTGGCTTGTTCTCGTGATCGGTTTAATTTTCACAGTTTTGATCATGCTTCGTTTCAAAACTGCTACTGAACGACAAGCCGTTATCGAAGCAGAGGTGATCAAGCGTACTGCCGAACTTTCTGCCAGCGAGAAGCAAACGAAAACGATCCTCGATACGGCTGTTCACGGAATGGTTATGATCGATCAAAACGGCATCGTCCAAAGCTTCAATCCTGCGGCCCAAAAAGTTTTTGGTTACGGGAATGAAGAGGCTATCGGACAAAATATCAGAATGCTTATGCCAGAGCCTTTTGCTACAGCACATGACGGTTATATCCAACATCACCTCCGAACCGGAAAGCAGAAAATCATCGGGCATGGTCGGGAGGTCATCGGACTTCGTAAAAACGGTGAGCAGTTCCCAATGTGGCTTTCTGTTGGGGTTTCGGAAAATGACGAACTGAAGCTTTTCGTCGGCTCAATCGTTGACATAACCGAGCGAAAACGCGCAGAAACGGAAATTCGCAAACTTTCGCTTGCTCTTGAACAAAGTCCAAACTTGGCTATTATCACCGATCTTGCGGGGAATATCACCTATGTCAATTCGGCCTTTACCGCCGTGACGGGATACACTCGCGAAGAAGTGATCAGCCAAAATCCTCGAATCCTCAAATCGGCAGAAACAGATCCCGCGACTCATCGTAAACTTTGGAAAACGATCATTGTCGGTGAAGTATGGAGAGGAGAGATTCAAAATCAGAGGAAAAACGGAAACGCTTACTGGGCATCCGTCTCTATCTCTCCGTTGAAAAATGAAGACGGAGAAATTACCCACTTCATCAGTCTACAGGAGGATATCACGATCCGCAAGGAAGCAGAAGCAGCACTTATTACCGCCAAGGAAACCGCCGAAGCAGCCAATGTCGCCAAATCTGAATTCCTGAACGTGATGAGTCATGAACTGCGAACGCCACTCACGGTGATCCTCGGCTACACGCCGGTTTTATCCAAGATTGACAATTTCCCGGCTGCCAAAAAACTGCGAGCCGAGCTGGGAAAAGAACCTCTCGATCTCAAAACGATTTCCAAACTGCTTGATCAGTTACTTCGGACTTTTGCATCACTCGGAGGGAAGATGGATGGATCAGGTCGACACCTACTGACACTCATCAACGATCTGCTTGACCTCTCAAAGATCGAAGCAGGTAAAATGGAGTTGCAGCGAACTTCGTTGGCGACAGGGACGATCATCGAATCTGTTTGTCATGACTTTAGTGTAAAGGTCAAAGAAAAAGGCATAACCCTGACTTGCCAGACAGATGGAAAAGTGGTTTTTGTGGACGAAATCCGACTGAGACAAATCCTGATCAATCTTGTCGGCAATGCAATCAAATTTACCAACGAGGGAGAGATCAGGGTTTCCGCCGAAAAGATCGATAACCACGTCGTATTTCGGATTAGAGACTCAGGGTGTGGCATTCCTCCGGATAAACTGAACGCGGTCTTCGATCGCTTCCGGCAAGTCGACAGCTCCTCGACTCGAGCCGCTGGCGGCACGGGGCTTGGACTGGCTATCACGAAAAAACTCGTTGAGCTTCACGGCGGAAATATCTCCGTAGAAAGCGAAATGGACAAGGGCTCGACTTTTAGCTTTACGATCCCGGATAGTCAGATTTCATAAAAATTCACCAACAAGGAAGAGGAATAAATAAAATGGCAAAGATACTACTCGTCGAAGACGACACAAGCATCCGTGAGATGCTAAGCATGCGTCTCATGCTTCACGACCATGAAGTTCATGAAGCGGAGAATGGAAAAGTCGGCGTCGAAAAAGCACTTGCTGAAAAATTCGATCTTGTGCTCACTGACATGCACATGCCGGTGATGGACGGTCACGAGGCGGTCCAGACTTTGCGAAAGCAAGGTTATCCCGGTCTCATCGTTGCTGTTACCGCAAGTGCAATGACAACTAATGTAAGTCAAGCCAAAGAAGACGGCTGTGATGCTGTCATCACGAAACCTATCAGCGGGAATTTTGAATCGCTCGTTGAGCAAATTCTGGAAGGAGAGTAAAAATGACAAGGATTCTGATCATCGATGACACCTCTGAAATACGTGAAGTAATTCGTTTGCTTCTGGAAACGGAAGGTTATGAAATATCCGAAGCTGCAAGCGGCAAAGAGGGCTTAGAGATATCTGAAAAATTCCGTCCAAACCTGATCCTTCTGGATCACCATATGCCAAATATGTCTGGCATCACAATGCTCAGAATGTACCGAAAACAAGAACGCCGGATTCCAGTAATCATACTGACGGCAGACATGAGTCAAAGTCTGGCAGTCCAAGCCTTTCGGGATGGAGCGGACGATTTTTTACAAAAACCGTTTGATCCGGATTTCTTGAAAATCGTTGTTCACCGAACCATCGAAGCCAGAGAAAATCGGCGCAGACTGTGTGAATCCGAAACCGCCAGAAAAGCCGCCGAAAAAGCCAATCAAATGAAATCGAAGTTCCTCTCAAACATGCAACACGAAACTGCTACGCCAATACATCATATTTTGAGTTATGTCGGCCTGGCTAAAAGAGGGATTGCGAAAGGAAAACCTCAGGAAAAAATCCTTGAGGATCTTTCTAACGCAGAAGAAGACGGTAAGCGCTTAATGACTTATATCCGCCGTATTTCCGAGCTTTCCAAACTAGAATCCGGAGATGACAATATCGTTTGCAAAGACGAATCACTCAAGCGCATAGTTTCTTTGACTACTTCAACTCTTACTCCAAAAGCCAAAGCAAAAAACATCCAGATCGACACCAAAATCCCAGAAAAACTAATCGTCCAAATGGATACTTCACGGATCGGACAGACTCTTACAGAACTGCTAGATAATGCCATTCAATTTTCTCCGGAAAATTCCACCGTGCATGTCACGGTGAAAATGAAGGATGAAATGGTTTGCATATCTGTCGTTGACGCCGGAGTAGGAGTTCCAAAGAATGAAACTGAATCTATATTCCATCCCTTTACCCAATCATCCCGAACTGATGACGGTTCTGGAGGAACGGGACTTGGACTGGCGATCGCAAAACGTATCATTCTCAATCATGGCGGTAAAATTCGAGTAGAGAATCGAACAGAAGGAGGAAGTATTTTCACCTTCACTCTACCTATTGTTCAAAACAATCAAAAGAAGGAGGATTAATCAATGGAAAAAATGCACTGTTCCTATCCTGACTGCAGATATGAATATGACTCGGCCAAAGGCGATCCGGAAAAAGGAATCGAGCCTGGTACATCATTCGATGATCTGCCTGACGACTGGACTTGTCCACATTGTGGAGCTAGCAAAATCTTCTTTTATGCAGCATAGTGAGAGGATCCAATAAAAATGAAACCTGTTCATTATCTCCCAGTTGACCAAGAGGACATTCATCACGCTCATATCTTGATCGTTGACGATGAACTATCCGGAGTGAAAATCTTGGAAGAAGTACTCATGGAAGAGGGTTTTAATAATCTTTTTTCCACCACAGATCCGTTTCGAGTAACAGATCTGTGTATGGAAAATGATTTTGATCTGATTCTACTGGATATTCTCATGCCAAATCTGGACGGATTTGGCGTATTGAAACGTCTCTGCGATGCACAAAATCCAACGCCAATTCTAATCATCACAGCAGTTCACGAGCAGGAAACCCGCCTTCGGGGACTAAAACTCGGTGCGCGTGATTTTATCACCAAGCCCTTCGACACGGAAGAAATGCTCGTTCGAATACACAATCTTCTAGAAGGATCCCTAGCGCAAAAACGCCTGAGCTCTCACAAAAATCAGCTGGAAAATGCTGTACAAAAAAGAACGGTAGAGCTTCGGGATCGCAATCAACAGCTTTTTGAAACCCAGCGAGAAATCATGCGCCGACTAGCTCGGGCTGCCGAATACCGGGACAATGAAACCGGACATCATGTAATACGAATGAGCCACTATTCCCGTCTTCTAGCTATGGAAATCGGCCTGAACGAGTACAAAGCTGATCTCCTGCTCTACACTGCCCCCATGCATGATGTTGGGAAAATTGGCATCCCGGATGGTATCTTGCTCAAACCCGGAAAACTTAATCCGGACGAATGGGAAGTAATGAAACAACATCCAGTTATCGGTCATAAGATTTTATCTGGTCATTCGTCCAAACTACTTCAAACCGCCAGTAATATCGCTCTTTCTCACCACGAAAAATGGGACGGAAGCGGTTATCCAAAGAGCCTCGACGGAGAGAATATTCCACTTTTCGGCCGGATCGTAGCAATAGCGGATGTCTTCGATGCGCTCACCTCTAAAAGGCCTTACAAGCCAGCTTGGTCTATAGAACAAGCAATTGAGATGATCAAGGAGGAAGGAGGGAAACATTTTGATCCTCGTCTTACCGAGGCCTTCAAGCAAGTATTTCCGAAGATTTTGAAGACAAAACTTCGATATCAAGACCCAACTAACTGAAAGGAAAAAACATGAACAAGCAAAATGGATATACCATCCTGGTAATCGATGATGATCAGGTGAACCGGGAAATTTTGAAAGAACAGCTTACGGATGAAGGCTACCAAGTAGTCCTGACCGAGGATGGTATCAAAGGGATGGAACTGATAAAAGCCAATCCTAAACAATTCGACACGATTCTGTTGGATCGAATGATGCCGAAAATGAACGGCATCGATGTTCTGCGAAAAATCAAAAAAGACCCGACACTTTCTCATCTTCCAATCGTCATGCAAACAGCAAAGGCAAGCCGAAAAGAAGCACAGGAAGGCATCGAAGCCGGAGCGCGCTACTATCTGACAAAGCCCTTCACCCGAGACGAAGTACTCGCGATTGTACAAACAACTTTGTACGATTATAAGCAGTATCAAAAACTCCAGGAAAAAATGCAGGAAGTGCAGCGCCCGCTTCAGATGATGAGACAAGGAACATTTCAATTCCGGACTATGCATGACACACGTGAATTGGCCGCCCATCTCTCCCACATATGCCCGAATCCAGAAAAGGTCGTTACCGGACTAATGGAACTGCTGATCAATGCCGTAGAACACGGCAACCTTGGTATCACCTACAGGGAAAAGTCCAAACTTCTCGGAGAAGGCATGATTGAAGAAGAAATTCAACATCGCTTGGAACTCCCAGAAAACAGGAAAAAAATGGCCGAAGCGCATGTCATTCGTACGGAAACGGGGATAAAATTTTTGATTCGAGACCGGGGGACAGGATTTGCTTGGGAAAAATACCTTGAACCTGACCCCGATCGCCTCTCTCACCTTCATGGTAGAGGGATCGCCATGGCTAATAAACTCAGTTTCGATCGATTGGAGTACCTAGGGTGCGGCAATGAAGTGCAAGCAATCGTCATACTACCATCTGAAGAAAACAACAACGGATAAGATTCCTCCGTCACAACCATTAAACCGAGTAAGCAAGAGGAGACAAGACAATGAGACTGCTTTTTGTAGATGATGACAAACTCCTAGCCAAAGCCATGAAACGCGGCCTGGAAGCGGAACAATACGCCGTGGACTTGGCGCCAGACGGAGAGGAGGGATTATACTTTGCCAATAACTGTCCCTACGACCTGATCCTGCTAGATCGACGGCTACCGGACATGGACGGACTGGAGATTCTTCAAAAAATCCGCCAACAGAAAATTGAGACCCCCGTTATGATGCTGACAGGAATGGCAGCAATAACCGAACGAGTAGAAGGCTTTATGCAGGGCGCAGACGATTATCTCGTAAAGCCATTTGCATTTGAAGAACTTCTAGTCCGAATCAAATCTCTGATCAGACGGAAAGGAGGAAGATTTATTGAAAATCGGGTAATTCTGAATGACCTGGTTATTGACCTGAACGAGCATTCCGTGGAGTTAGCTGGCAAGTCCATCTCACTCACCAACAAGGAATTTTCTCTACTGGAGTATCTGCTTCATCAGAAAGGTCGGGTAGTGACCCGTACAGAGCTGGTCGAACACCTCTATGATGAAACCTTCGATAAAGACAGCAACCTGATAGACGTATTCATCCACAAGCTTCGCCGAAAGTTCGGTCCGGCCGCCAGAATGATTCAAACCAGGCGGGGAAGAGGGTATATATTCAAGGACGCTACATAGCGCCATAAAATAGCCGAGATGTATCATCTTACTTGGGAGCATTGGCCTTTGTGCCAATGCTCCTGATTTAAGTAATTATTCATTCTTTCATTTTTTCCCCTGCACCGCCACCATCGACATTGTCTTCCTTCTCCCAAGACTTATCTGCTTCAACTGCCTTCTCAATCTGGCATTTGTCATAAGGACCAATTGCTGAGGAGAAATTTCCATTTCTATATGTAGATGGCCTTTATGGATTAAAGCATCTACACTTATCCCCTTCTTTTTTCCCCATCGCTCTGCCCAGCGATGCATTTCTCTTGATTGGCTATTAAGAGCAAGATCAACAGCCAACCCATACTGATGTAAAGAATTAGGAATCCCTTTTTTTCTATCAGGGATACAACGCCAATGTCCAGTATATATTTTGCAATGCTCCTCTCTGGTTCGAACCGAATCATTAATCCTCTGTCCTGGGAATGTCCTTATTAACTCCGCCATAAATTCCAAAAAAACGGTCTGCATGAGAGGAAGCCTTTTTTCCACATGTGGATATTTATATACAGCTCCACTCCGGATAATATTTAAAAATTCATATTTTTTTAGAAGCGTTTCATTTATAGCACGTATTGTATCTCCAGTTAAAGCCTGATTTCTTTCATTTAATTTAAAACCGGAAAAAGAAAGCAGATTAAACTGTCGCTTAAAAACTAATAATTGTTGCTCTGTGCGATCTCCAAACATAGAATCCAAATCCCCCAAATATAAACCTAATTCGCTCAGTCTCTCCTGCAAAGCCAATACTGCAGAACTATGATTTCCTTTTTGCAATCCTTCCTTAAGCGAAACCGGAACAACAGATGATACTCTTCCTCCCTCCGCAGGCTTTTTCTTTTTTGGCAAACTATCAATAGGAGAAGAATCTTCCAACAATTTTCCATTCTCAATAATAAGCCTATCTATATGAGCACCCACTTTTTCTATAACAAAAGAAAGCTCCGAACTCACCTCTTCAAGTGAAGGATTAAATGTATATGGATAAACTTCCTTAGGAGCACTAATTTGTCCGGGAAAAAATATACCTAAGCAAGTTACCCATTGAATCAACGAACGCCTGGAACACGACAGTCTTTCCATCTATTATTGAATAAAATAATTTCATGAAAGCGTTTTTTTTGATATTATAGCTATTTTTTCAGTTTTGTAAAGATGTTTTGTAAATAAAATCCATAAATACAGTCATTCACTGTTTTATGGAATAAATCACAGATGTCAACATAATTAACAACACTGCTACACCACCACATAAAAAAACTGAAGACAAAGTCTTCAGTTTTCTCACTTTATTCATAATTCTTTATTCTAAATTCCAATCCTAAAACTCCACCTTCGGAGATTCCTTCGCTTTTTCTGCAGTTACCTCAAACAAATTTGCTTTCTCAAAATCAAAAAATCCAGCAACAAAATTCGTTGGAAACTTACGAATATAAATATTATAAATCTTAACTGTCTCATTATATTTTTTTCTCTCTACAGAAATCCTGTTTTCTGTTCCTTCAAGCTGGGCTTGAAGTTCAAGAAAATTTTGATTTGCCTTTAAATCAGGATACTTTTCTACTACAACCATCAAACGACTAAGAGCCGAACTGAGTCCAACTTGAGAAGATTGAAATTGCGCAAAAGCTTGTGCATCCTTCATGTTAATATTAGTACGGGTAGCTTTACTCCGTGCTTCAATCACAGCCTGAAGCGTTTCTTTCTCATGCTCAGCATATCCCTTAACTGTCGCTACCAAGTTTGGTATCAGATCAAAACGCCGTTGGTACTGATTTTCCACCTGACTCCAAGCCGCTTGTACTCCCTCATCTTTAGTCACCATAGTGTTATATTTCCCAACCAAACTAAAAAGGAAAATAACCAACACTCCCCCTATCGCCAACCAGATAATTGTAGATTTTTTCATGAATAATTAAGTAGTAAGTAGTTAGTATTAAATAATAAGAAAGAAAAAATATTAAATTTTCAATTGATTAATCTTCTCCATCAACTCCCTCATTTCATCATTTATGTGCTGTATTATACCGGTTACTTCATCTTTTCCAAAATCAGTCTTCTTTCTCTCATGTTCATACAACTTCTTGAACACACTAAGCTTCACATCATATGCCTTTTCCGCATTTTTCAAATCTTCAAGCAAACCGCCTCCTTTCTTCAAATTTTTCAAAAACAAAGACCCTTCCAACAAAATCACAAAAGCCGGCAAAATAAACGTTAAAAACTTTCGTCTTTTCGATGCCCGCAGGTATTGCTCACGCAGATAAATTAATTTATTTCGAAGCTCAAACTCCAGCTTAAATCGCACATGCTTCTTATCGACTTTCATCCCAGAAAAATAATCCTCCCCCTCCAAAACTTCTGAATTATCTTTAATATGTAAAAAATCAAGTGGAAAAACATCCACCCCATGAACAACATCATCCTCCAACAAAAGAATAAAATGCTCCTCACTCAATAATTTTCTCGTTTCTTCCAACACCCGATAATCCACTTTCTTTAAAACAAAGACCGTAATCTCTGTGTGATAACAAGTGTATTTAAGAATAGACAAAATATTTTTGCCTAACACCACTTTGATTTTTTCGATTTTCTTTAAATCCATAATAGTAATTTTAAGGAATTATTAAATTATTACAATAATTCTTAAATGACAATTGCTCACCAACTCCCCCCCGCTCCACCACCCCCAAAACTCCCCCCTCCGAAACCACCAAACCCTGCCCCCCCAAATCCCCCACCCGAACTCCATCCTCCCCCACCATAAAAACCCCCACCTCCCCCTGGCCTGGAAAGCAGAACAACCAATAAAAAAAATGCTATAAAAAC
>CAYVJW010000049.1:0-11469 GCA_964451885.1 uncultured Candidatus Peribacteria bacterium
TTTGACCGATAAAAACTTTACTTCTCATGAAAATTTAAACCGGACACTCATGCTTTCATGTCCAAAAACTTGACACACTCACGCAAATAATCTAAACAAGTTATAACCCGTAGTATTTTCATTCAACCACATGTGAACATGGAGGAACGAAATGGCCGCTGAGATCAAAGTCAAAACCAGAACTGAACTGACTCCTGATGGTGATGGTGACACAAGGAATGATTGTCAGGCAGGTGGTTTGGGTAGTATTGACCGGGTTAAAATCCCTGGTTGCAAACGAAAGGCTGTGGGGGAGGCCTATGCCAAGCAGGGCTTCATGTTTGGGGATCCGGTTCGCTTCTGCGAAAACTCCGCTTGTCAGGATGCGGCGAAGGACAGGGTCGATCAGATTTATCGGGCAAGCCGCAGTGGGGCTCGGATGTGATGACCTGGTATATTCCGAACCGCCCGCGAGGATAAAATGGGGGGGCGATTTATCGCTCTCCCAAAATTTTTTTTAAAAAACAATCAGTTCCTTCGTCGTTTGCGATAATATCTCAGACTCTTCCTTCCTAATCACCACCAAATCTTCAATCCGTATCCCGAACTTTCCGGGATAATAAATTCCTGGCTCGCAGGTCACGATATCATTTTCTTTAAGCGTGGAGTTATGTTTTTGAGAAAGCCTGGGAAGTTCGTGAATTTCCAGTCCTACGCCGTGGCCGAGGGAGTGGGTGAAGAATTTGGCTTCTTTTTTTAATAAATCACGGGCGTATCGGTCTAATTCTTTTGTTTTTATGCCAGCTTGGTATTTAGCCAGAGTTTTTTCTTGCACTTCTTTAAGTAGTTGATATTTGTTCTTGAATTCTGTGGTCAATGTTCCGAATCCAAAATTTCGTGTCATATCAGAGCAATACCCTTCGAATTTTGTGCCGCAATCGATGAGAATATTATCGCCTTTTTTTAGCTTTCTTTCGCTTGATTCATGATGGGGAATAGATGAGTTTTCGCCAAAGGCAATGACCGTGGGGAAAGCGATATCAAATTTTCCTTTGTCCCTGATGGTATACTCGAGCTCAAATTTCAGCTCTTTTTCAGAAATGTCTTTTCGGAGTTTAGCCTGCAAAAAGTGGATGAGTATTTTATCTGCATGGGATTGGGCGGTTTTGATTTTTAGAATTTCTGTATTGGTTTTTTTGCGTCGAATTTCTTCTAAAATATTCTTTTTAGAGGTGCACTTTATCTTTGGGAAAAGTTTTTTGAGTTGTTTGAATTGTGCCAGGGACACGGAATCTTCAACGGCAAAGTAGCCTGTGATTTTATTGCCGACTTTTTTTTCAAAATTTTTATCAAATAAAACAAATTCGCAGTTATTTTTTTTAGCACATTTTTCAGCTCGTTCAGCGTATCTGTTGTCGGTGATGAGGTATTGTTTTTTTTGTGTTTGAAGATATATTCCAAAGCTTCCGTTAAAGCCGGTGAACCAGAAGATGTTTTCTTTTTTGAATATAAAAAAACCGGTGAGTTTTTTGTGGTTTTGGAGCCAGGATTTGAGAAGATTGATAGAATTTTCCATTCTTAAAATTTCTTCTTTTTTAGAAGATTTCTGAATTCTTCCAAAGTGAGATCTAGTTTTTTTAACACAGATTTCTCCAATCCCGGAGAAATATCTTTTCTTCCATGAAAAGGTAAAGATATCGTGTGTTTTTCTTTTTTAAAAACTACATGTGAACCGTTTTGTCTCGCAATTTCATAGCCTAAAAATTTAAGGCGTTTTTTGAAATCTCTAAATTTAAACGGCTTTGCCGTTGTTCCTCAAGTTCTTCCAACTGAATATCTATAACCATTTCTAAAACTCCCTCTAGTTCTTTTAAGGCTTGTTCTTTTGTTTCGTCCCAGGCAAATAAACCGTGATGGGTTCCCGTTACTTTTGCCAAGAAACCGTCTCCATCTTTTTCAACCACGATTTTCATAGCTTTATGATATAAGAAAGGAAGAAAAAATCAAGTTGGCTTTTGTCCCGGATTCCGTGTCTTCTGTCGTATAAATATTCCCTCCGGCACTTCTTTTTCGCATTTTAAGCTGGCGGTTTTATTCGTATCTCCTCCGTGAAGCGCTTCGACTTTTTCGTTTCCAAACATCAGTTCTTTAGCGGTAATAATAAAATCATCTTCCATTTTCGGGAAAACAAATTCCAATTCATTTCCTTCGTCAATCCGATTTTTCACGATTATTTCTATACGTCCTTCTTCCCACTTTTGCACTACCCCGCAAAACTCTTTCGTGCTGGTGGACTTGTTTTCTTCATACTGGATATCGCCTTGTTGTGGTTTTCCGTGTAAAAATCCTGGAAAAAATCCGCGGTTTGCTGTGGTGTGAATTTCATCCCAAAGGGTTTTATCAAAAGGTTTTCCTGCCTCTAAATCATCGAGCGCTTTTCTATAAGTGCGGGCAATTGTGGCCAGATAATAGGCAGTTTTGTTTCGGCCTTCAACTTTCAACGAGCAGATGCCGGCGTCTTGAATTTCTTTTAAATTTTCGATCATGCACATGTCCCGGGAGCTCATTATGTGGGTGCCGTGGAAGTCTTCTTCTATGGGGATAAAGTTGCCTTGGCGTTTTTCTTCTTCGAGGAGGTTTGCTTTTTCGAAGTTGTGGATGTTTTTGGCGTGGGGAGTGCCTATTGCCTTCGGCTTTACCCCCCTAAATCCCCCTTGACAGGGGGACTTATCTTTGAAGTGATCACTTACGTCTACTTCTCGTCCTTCTTCATCGTAGACTTTGTAGTTCCAGCGGCAGCTGTGGTTGCAAACTCCGCGGTTTGCGTCCCTGCCGGAGTTGAAGGTTGATAGGAGGCAGCGGCCGGAGTAGGCCATGCAGACGGCTCCGTGGACAAAATATTCGAGTTCTATGTTTGGGACTTGTTTGTGAATCTCGGCTATTTCGCGAATGGACATCTCTCGGGCGGTTATGATTCGGGATACGCCGAGAGATTGCCACAGCTTTATGGCCGGGGCGTTCATGGTGGAAGTTTGTACGGATAAATGTTTTTGGATAGAGGGGGCGTGTTCATTTGCGAGTGCTAATACGCCAAAGTCGGCAAAAATTATTCCGTCCGGCTTAATTTTTTCAAGGAATTTTAGATGCTTTTCAAGAATGTTCATCATGCATTGATGTGGAAAAGCATTTACGGTGACGTATACTTTTTTCTTTTTTTTACGGGCGAAGTTGGTGATTTCTTCGATACGATTTTCCGTAAATTTATTTTCCCGGGTTCGCAGAGAGAACATGGGTATGCCGCAGTAGATGGCATCAGCGCCGTATCGGAAAGCGGTGTAGGCTTTTTCTATGTCGCCGGCGGGGAGTAGTAATTCGATCATATTTAATGTAGACTGCGAGTTCTTATAAAAGTTTTATATTATTGTTTTATTCCTGAATTTTCAATTTACAATTTTTGATCAATTTTTAAAATTCAATTTTTAATTTATAAAAAAAATACTGTTTTTGTTAAACAAAAATTAGACAACAACCTTTATTTAAGCTAAATTTGACAACGTTAATGTCAATTTCTGTATCCGATCTCGCTAAACAGTTGGAAATCGCTCCTGAAGCGGTGGTGCTTCATGCTATGGACCTTGATTTTGAGGTTCCGGAAGATGAAATGGTTCCGGATGATATTGCCGTGGAAATTAAAAAATTGGAAACGGCTGATGAAATAGCGCAGATTGACCATGAATATGAGGATCAGATGGATCGGGAAATTATTGAAGAGCAACAGAAAAAAACAGTTGCTCAAAAAAAGGTGGTTCCTCGGAAAAAGGTAGTTAAGCTGCAAAAAAAAGAAGAAAAAGAGGAGGTTAAAGTTGCTGAAGACGGTTCTATTATCCTGCCTGAATATATTTCTGTTCGTGAATTTTCCTCCAGGATAGGAAAACCGGTTCCGATTTTGCTTATCAAGCTGAAGCAAAATGGAATTGTAGCTAACCTTAAGCAGGAGATTGATTATGAAACAGCGGCTATTATAGCTGCGGATTTAGACATCAAAGTAAAGAAAGAATCTGCCGAGCTTTCGGGAGAAGATCTTTTTCGAGGGGATTTGTCTGAACTTTTGGCAGACGAAGAACCGGAAAATCTTATTCCGAGGCCTCCGGTTATTTCCGTAATGGGACATGTGGATCATGGGAAAACCTCTATTCTTGATTACATCAGAAAAGAAAAGATCGTTGAGGCTGAAGCGGGTGGTATCACTCAGAGTATTGGGGCTTACCAGGTGGAAACAAGAGAAAAAAAGATTACCTTTCTTGATACTCCCGGCCATGAAGCTTTTACGGCCATGCGGGCAAGGGGAGCTCGTTCAACGGATATTGCGGTATTGGTAGTAGCGGCGACGGAAGGGCTAAAGCCGCAATCTTTAGAGGCTATTAATCATGCGAAGGAAGCAGAAATTCCTATAATTGTGGCGATCAATAAGATGGATTTGGAAGGGGCTAATCCTGATTTGGTAAAGGGACAGTTGGCTGAAAATGAACTTACTCCTGAAGATTGGCAGGGGGATACTCCTTGTGTGGAGGTTTCCGCGAAGACAGGGCAAGGGATAGATAAGTTACTGGAAACGATTTTGATTGTGGCGGAATTAAAGGAACTAAAAGCAAATCCTCGTCGCCGTGCAATAGGAATGGTGGTTGAGGCGGAAATGGATTTGAAATCAGGAGTTACGGCAACGATATTGATAAATACCGGGACACTTCGAAAAGGAGACAGTATTACCATTTATGATCAATATGGAAAAGTACGAAAAATGCTGGATTATAAAGGGAAAGAAATTAAGTCTGCTCCTCCTTCTACTCCTGTCCGGATATCGGGACTTGATTCTTTGCCGAGGGCGGGGGATATTTTTCAGGTGATGGAGAATGATAAGACAGCTCGGAGAAAAGCAGAAGAAGTGGCGTCTATTATTCATGAGGATGAACTTTCGAAACGAAAAAAACTTTCTTTAGCGCATTTGAAAGCGAAATTGGCGGAAGGAAAAATGAGAAAGTTAAAAGTAATTGTTAAAGCGGACAGCAAAGGAGCTCTTGAGGCAATAACGGGAGAGCTTGAAAAAATAAAAAAAGAAGACAGTTTTGTTAAGGTGATTCATTCAGGGGTGGGGGAAATTACCGAATCGGACATAATGTTGGCTGCCGCAGGTGGGGCTGTTATCGTGGGGTTTGGAGTAGGTATGCCTGCGCGGGTTTCGGAGTTGGCAAAACAGGAAGAGATAAAATTCTTTCTGGAAAATGTTATTTATCGTTTGACCGAAAAGATTGGGGAAACTTTGGATAATGTCGGAATAGAGGAAGTGGGAGAGGAAATTGTCGGGGAGTTTCGTATAAAAGCAGTTTTTGCTTCCAATAAAAAAATGGCGGTTATAGGGGGAGAAATCTTCAGCGGGAAAGCAAAGAAAATTTGTCGTATTCGCCAGTTTCGGATGAAGAAGGATGATGAGAAGGAAGAAGAAATTTTATTGGGAGAAGCAAAAATAAACTCCCTCCAGCAAGGAGCGGATGAGAAAAGTGAAGTTGGGGAGGGGGCGGAGTGTGGGTTAAAGATAGATCATGGGGGGTTGAAGTTTGAGGTTGGGGATAGAATCGAATTCTTTGTCCAGAAAAAATAATTAATCATTATAAAAATGAACCTTTTCTACGACCTAAAACTCAAAGCCGACGAAAATCTATTTCACGCTATCATCGAAATTCCAAAAGGTGATCGTGTGAAGTATGAATATAACGAAGAATACGGGACTATTTTTGTGGACCGTGTTTTTCGTACGCCGGTGGATTATCCGCAGAATTACGGATTTTTTCCGCAGACTTGGAACAAATATGATAATGATCCGATGGATGTAATCGTTGTGGCGAATGAAAAGTTTCATCCTGGGGTTGTTGTTCCCGTCCGGGTGATTGGTATTATTGAGATGGATGATACGGGGGAATTGGACCATAAGATTATTGCTATTCCGGAGGGGCATTCAGATTATGCTCATTGCAAGGATATTGAAGATCTGGATATCGAAATTGTGGCCAATCTCGAATGGTTTTTGGAGCACTATAAAGACCGGGAGCCAGGGAAAGAGGTAAAGGTGATCAGAACCAGAGGAAAGTTGGAAGCGCTTGATTTTTTGAAGGAGTGTTCGGATGAGTTTGGGAAAAAACATAAATAAATTCCTTGACAAGAATAAAAATATAAATATAAGTGTTTTCACGATGCAAAAAACCATGATGGCAATGAACATGATGATGCTCGAGAAATCTCGGTGGTCGTGGTGAATATTGCTTGAAAATAAGTTAAAAAGTAAGCATCCCGGTCATTGAGGTCGGTTTTTTTTTATATTTTCTAGTTTTTTTCAAAAAATGAAAGAATGTTTAGGCGCATTTGGCAATGAATATTTAAGAGAAGATGTTCCTCCTATCTCTGTTGTGAGTTTGAAGCCGGAGGAACTCAATATTTCATTGAATCGAGTTAGAATTCATCAAGTTCTTCAAACTGGAGTATTTGTTGATTATTTTGGCAATCCGGATTATTTCAGTAGGGGGGAGGTAAAAGGGGTAAATGAGAGATATGCAATTTCTCTGGTAGATGAAAAAGATAAGTGGTCTAATAGATATGATCTATGTACAAAAGTTATTGTTGTCGGTAGGGATAAGGTAAGTGGTAGGGAAATTTCGTTTTTAACCCATCAAAATTATGATGCGCTAAGATATAACAAACATAATTTTAGGGAGGATTTAAATAGAGCTGTTGATGAAATTTTATTGAGATCGGAGGACGGTACTGTGGATGTGAGTATTGCAGGTGGGATTTGTCTGGATTATTCACATCCGAATTGGATTGCTGATATTTATCAGTTGAGTATAGAAGAACTGTCTTTATTATTATCAAAAAAATTGAATTTTGAGCCTAAAGTCATAGGGCCTAATAGTGTTCCGGGAAGCGTGACGGATTTTTATTTTTCAACGAAAAATAGATTGCTTTTTCTTGTCAGGCCCGAACAAAAAAGCGTTTATAATGATTTGCCTTATTTCTCTTCTCAACTGAAAGAAAGAATGGAGTTTTTCAGAGGGGAGGTTGACAAGGAAATTCGGTTAGTAGCATAGCTGTACTTGTGTTAATTTATATTCCATGAAAATTGCTATCGTTGCTGATTCACACGGAAGTATCGACAGGCTAGACAGCTTGCTTGCAAACCTCAAAAAAGCAGGAGTTTTTCATCTGCTTCATGCTGGTGATTTTGCGGTGTACGGGGTGGAGGATATATTCTGTAAGTATCCGGAGATAAAGATTTATGTGTCGCAGGGAAATTGTGATGTGAATGAAGAATTGCTTTCGGAACTTAATGAACTTCCGAATGTGATGATTCAGGAGGTGATAATGTGTGAGATTGAAGGCATAAAATTTGGTATTTCTCATATTGAAGGCATTGCCGGGGGTGTGCTTTCCAAGGAAAAGATAGATATTTTTTGCCACGGCCATACCCATCGGGCAAAAGTCGAAAAAAAGGATGGAAAAGTTTTTTTAAATCCCGGAGCATTGTCGGAGGATGGGAGATATTTTTTATTATCCCTTCCGGATTTAAAATTAGAGCAAAAGTATTTTGGTGATATTATTTAAAAAATGGACTTTCTAATCTCAATCGCCATCCTCATCATGTCCGTTGTGATACATGAAGTATCGCACGGATATACTGCTTACTCTTTGGGTGATTCCACTGCAAAAAATCAGGGGCGGTTGACTTTTAATCCACTGAAGCATCTTGATCCCATAGGCTCTTTTCTTGTGCCGGTTCTTTTTTATTTTACAGGAGGATTTATTTTTGGATGGGCTCGGCCGGTGCCTTATGATCCTCGAAATATTCATCATAGATGGGGAGAGGCGATGGTTGCGGCGGCGGGGCCTCTCTCTAATATTTGTGTGGCTATGGCGTTTGGTTTTATTCTCCGGTTTGGGATTCCGGCAGAGATTCTTTCTCCTGTTATAATGAACATCCTGTCTACTATTGTTTTCATAAATCTTATTCTCGCTATTTTTAATCTCGTGCCGATTCCTCCTTTGGATGGATCAAAGGTTCTTTTTTCCGTATTGCCGGCACATCTTTATGCTGTGCGAGAATTTCTGGAAAAATACGGCATGGTTTTACTGGTTCTTTTTATTTTTTTCCTTTGGCAGTATGTGTTTCCGGTTGTGTTGGTGGTTTTTTCCTTGTTGACGGGGATGTGAAAATTCTTTTTGCCGGACCGGGTTTGTAACCCTGGTCCGGCTGTAGGGATGAAAGCTCTTGATTCTGTTTTTGATGGCTTGATGGTCGGAAAAAACAGCCTATTTGCCTTTTTTTTCCGGCTTTTTTGGAGGAGGAGAGAATCTCATCACGTTTTCGTTGTCTCCCATTTCCGGAAAAAAATCTTCAAGGTGTGGTGAGGGCTTTGTTTCGGTCGTATCGGGAGTGGGGATGAGTTGTTCCAGTTCGGCTATCGGTTCGGGGGGTGCAGTGTTTTCCGGTGATATGGGGGCTGTGGTCAATATTAGCGGTACGATCTTTTCTTCTTTGGTGATGGCCACAGGGATCATGAGTCTTCCTTTGGGAAGGAGAAAGAAAAGAGCCCCCTGTGGGGTAGGTAGGGAGATGATGGGGCCTTCTTCTGATTTTGCAACGACGATGGCGTTTATCATCACTTGTTCCTGCATGTGACCTTCTTCCGGGGTGATTTTTTCTCCTTCAGGGATTTTGAAAATAGCTGCCAGAGGGATTTTCGTATGTCCTTTTTTTCCGACAAACATGTAATGGCAGCCTTCCTTACAGGTAACACATTGGAGCGGGATTTCTGTACCCAGGTGTTCAATGCTGATTTCAATCCGGCCATGCCCGTTGGCTTGGATGATCAGTTTGCTTTTTTCCTCGAAGATTTTTATCTCTCCTTGGGAAGAAGTTACCAGGTAGCCTCCATCTTCTTCCGTGTGTTGGATCTCTTTTTCGAACTTGATCTTCATGGCGTTTCCTTTCCTATCAGGCAGAGAGGTTGAAATTTCTGAGATATTTACACCAACAAAAAACAGAAAAAAATTTAAAAGAGCGACTTTTTAATTTGAGAAGCATTAAAAAAAACTAGTTTTTTAAGTTTTTCAATAATAAAAAAGTTATTATTTAATAAATTAGTTTCTCAGTAAAGTCAAAAAAATAACTTGTATTAGAAGTACCCGACCCAAATAAGAAGTCCGCCTAGTATAAGAGTAATTACTCCGGTAGTAACAAGGCAGTTACCGCATTTTCTTATGCTTTTAGATAATTTCAAAAGCTGTCGTGGAAATAAAATTACAGCTACTCCTTTTAAGAGGAATGCCCAAGCCAAAAATGTAATGAGTCCTGCTGTATCAAGGGTCCAAACATTATGGGATAGTACCATGAGTAAACCGCAGAGCAGGGTGAATATCCCGGCAATATAGGTTAGTCCGTTGTTTTTTTCAAAGTCTGAGTAGATTTTTTCGTAAAAATCTTTGTTCAGAAGTAATCCCAGGGCTTCAACGGCAACGATAGGTCCAAGGATTTTGGCTAGTAGTAAGGTAGTCATGAGGTAATAAATTAAATTATCTTCATATTATACATCAAATTAATTCAAAAAGCAAGTCTTAGTCTTTTCTCATCAAAAATGTCCCTGAAAAAAATTTGGGAATGTTAAAAATCGCTGATTTTGGAAAAAATTAGCCGTCATATTTTTGATTTAAGCCGTTTTCTGAGAGAAACTGATGTGTGACACCCTGGGCTTAAAAATATAAATAATGAAACGTTCCTGAACAATTTCGAAGCAAATACGCAAAAGAAGCTCCTGGATAAAGAGAAATGTGAAGGATCTTCCGCTGATTTAAGGCATAAAACTTAAAAGTAATATCAAAACAAAGAAGTTCCTTGCTCTTTATTTGAACCCTTTAAATCAATCGTAGATCCTTCGCTTTCTCGTGAATCATTGATAGTTTCATTACCTTTGATCCCGAGAAACGCTCAGGACCATTTCATTTCTTTGTTTTAGAAACAGTTCTAGCAAATTACCTCTCAAAAAACCTAAAACTTGAGAATTTCGAGGGGATGAGTGCCATAGACTTATGCAAATAATCATGGACATCTCACCCATCACTACCGTACCTGAACTTGAAGGTTGGCTCAATGCTAATGAAAAAACCAGCATTGCTAAGCCATCCTCTAAAAAAGAACTCTATGAGCAATTAAATGAGTTCTTGATACGAATGAAATTCTATTCACTTTCCCGACATGAAAAAATAACCGTCAAAAAGTTTCTCAGAAAACTGACAGGATACTCTGACAGGCAAATAAAGCGTATAATAGCGAAATACAAGCAAGGAAAATTAAAATGGCCAGGTTGGAACAAGGGTCATCACAATCCTCATAAAAAATACACTCTGGAAGACCTTCGGCTTCTGCATTCGGTTGATGAAGCACATAACTGGCCTTCAGGAACGACCACAAAGGCAATCCTGGAGAGGGAGTGGAAAATCTTCCAAAGGTCGGAATTTGAACGGATTTCCCAAATATCCGTTCCTCACATTTACCGAATCCGAGGGACAAAAACATATCTTGTTTTGGGAAGAAAGTTTGAGAAAACCAAAAATACACCTGTTGCCATTGGTATCAGAAAAAAGCCGGATCCTAATGGGAAACCGGGCTATTTGAGAGTTGATTGTGTTCACCAGGGAGACAAAGATAAGAAAAAGGGCATTTATTACGTGAATATCATTGATGAAGTGACTCAATTTGAATTCATATTCTGTGTTCCGGCGATCAGTGAGAAATACATGAAAGAAGTATTAAAAATGCTCCTGATGATTTGTCCGTTTAGAATCATAAACTTTCACTCAGACAACGGATCAGAGTTTATAAACCAGGTTATAGCTCGTCTGCTTAACAAAGCCCATATCAACCAAACGAAATCCCGTGCAAGAAAAAGCAATGACAACGCACTCGTGGAATCTAAAAACGGATCGGTGGTGAGAAAATACTTTGGTTATGCTCATATTCCAGCAACTGAAGAAAATGCAAAGTTAATAAATGAGTTTTGTCTCAACTGGATGAATCTTTATCTCAACTACCACCATCCATGCGTCTTTGCCTCCATTAAGGTCGATAAAAAAGGAAAGGAGGAAGAAATTCTACAAACAAGACTAAAGACTACAAAACTCCCTACGAAAAGCTAAAATCCCTCCCGAAGTGGGAGCAGTACCTCAAGTCTGGTATCACTCCAGAACTACTCGATACTATTGCTTCTCACATGAGTGATACAGAATTTGCTATGCAAATGAACCAAGAAAAAGATAAAATGTTTTTGAATCTAAAGTTCTTTTAAAGCTCATCCCCTCTTACCCCCAAAAGGGGACATTTTTGGATGAGAAAATATATTAACCGAAAAAACCGCAGTATATCATAAGTCACAAGAAAACCAGTCCTGT
>CAYVJW010000050.1:0-11403 GCA_964451885.1 uncultured Candidatus Peribacteria bacterium
AAGTCCGGTTCTTAGAAGGCTGGAGCTCAGCAATGGGCTCTGGCTATTCGGCCGTCATAAAAATTCATCCACCGCCTTCTTCCAATCCCGCATCCCCTCATCCAATTTCGTATTTTTAAGCACAGAATTCTTTGGTCGCTCAACAGAAGAAGTCCACTCACTAGATTTTATTTGCTCAATAGCACCCTTCCAGCCTGTTTTTCCCAAAAAATACTCCGCAAACTCCGCCCAACTCACACTTTTTCCGGAATTTTGTAAATGATAATGACCGAAGGGTTGTTTTTTCAAAATAAAATTTTCACAAACAAAGCTTGCTAAATCCTTCGCATAAGTCGGGCGCCCCACCTGATCATGAATAATCCTTAATTTTTCATTCTTTTGCGAAGCTTCGAGAATAGCTGAAACAAAATTCTTGCCTCCTTCCCCAAAAAGCCAGCTTGTCCGAATGTTCCAAAAAAGAACGCCTGATTTTTCCAGAAGTTTTTCTGCTTCCTGTTTTGTTTTTCCGTAAAAATTAAGCGGCTCTCTTTCTAACTCCTCCTCAATCTCCATCCCGTAATCAAAATGCCCGAAAACATAATCTGTTGAAAAATGGACAATGGGTACTTTTGTTTTTAATAGATTTTCCACAATCCCCACATTCATTCTCTTACAAAGTTCCTGTTCCTCGTTCTCCGCTTTTTCAACATCCGTATAAGCCGCACACAAGATTATCTTTGAAGGTTTATTATTGGCTACGATATCACGAACTGCTCCGTAATCCAAAAGATCAAGCTCCCCTCTCTCAGGAGCAAAAAACTCAATACCCCGAGCCTGAAAAACCTTATAAAACTCAGATCCTAACAAACCATTTTTACCAAAAAGTAAAACTTTATTCATATCTTTATTTATTACTATCTCCCCTCGGATTCCTCTCAAACAAATGCTTTATTGTATACTTCAGCGAGTCCTTAAAATGCTGTCTTAATACCCACTGTTTGCAAAAATCCGAAAACCCGCCTTCGGAACATCTGATTCCATCCGCATAAACCCACACCTCCGGAAAATAAACCACGGCCTTCCCTTTTTTCCAGAATTTCCTACAAATTTCCGCATCGGACATAAACAAAAAATAATCTTCATCAAACCCACCACACCCGTTCCAATCATCTTTTCTCATAACCATAAAAGAAGACTGAAGCCAATCGACCTTCTGGACTTTTTCATAATCCAAATGCTGCATTTCGTCGTACGCCACCCACTCTTTTATCCCAGGCAAGTGCCGTAAAAAAGTCCTTCGAGCAATCTGGACAAAAAGGTTTGGAAAAGCTCGAACACTCATAGCCACACAACCATCCGGATTAATTTGTTTCGGACCGACAATACCCACTTCCGGATGTGCGCCAAGATAATTAATTAATTTTTGAAGCGTATCTTTCTGCTTCCAGATGATATCCGGGTTCACAATGGCTATGTATTCCCCTTTCGCCAATAGCACCCCCCTGTTATTTCCCCTTGTATACCCTTCGTTTTTTTCGTTTATAACAACCGTGACATTTTTGTGGCACTCCAATTTTTTCAATACTTTCGCATTTTCAGAATTCACAGAATTATCCACAACAACAATCTCCACCCCAAAATCAGTGTTTTGCCACAAAACACTCTCCACATTTTGTACTACTTTGGGAGCTTTTAGGAAATCAAGGATGATGATACTGACCAGATTTTGCATGAATTTAAACACTCTTTTTATAAGCCGAGTTCTGTCAAGGGCGTCATTTGTCTAACACCCGCCACCTCTCGATAGCAATTCATCGGCGGGAGAATCCCCGGAACAGGAAAGATACTGTAAGAGCCTGAGCTCTATCCGGATCATCGCCACCCGCTTCTCCGCGCTTTAGGTTTAGCATTCCGATCACTTGCGTGACCGAAAACCGGGAGCATCACCTCCCGAACTTTTCACTAGGGCCCCTGGCGAACCGGGGGATACATGGTTTCTGTGCCACTTTCTCTCTCCCGATAAATCGGGAGGATCGACCGTTAGTCGTAAAGCTTTCTTTCATGCGGCTCGGACTTTCCTCCCCCCGTATTACCGGGGGGCGACACCAAAAAGAGCACTGATACTTTACATAAAATACATTGAAATTCAAGGAAACAATAGTTAATTTGCATCTACAGTTATAAAATACTCAAAAAATCATGGACAATCGTTTTTTAGAAGATCTCAAATCACGCATCGATCTCGTAGAAATAGCTCACAAATACACGGAACTTAAAAAAAGCGGTAAAAATTTCATGGCCCGAAGCCCTTTCCGAAATGAACGGACTCCAAGTTTTTCAATAAGCCCGGAAAAACAACTTTGGTATGACTTTGGAGCCTCTGAAGGGGGAGACGCTATTTCTTTCGTGGAAAAAATCGAAAACGTTCCCTTTCAGGAAGCCGTAGAAATTCTGGCCGACATGGCTGGCGTCCAAATCCCGAAAAACATTAGTGAAACAAAAACATCCAAAGAAGATAAAAAAAATATCTTCTCGCTTCACACTGCCGCCTGTGAATTTTTTAAAAAAAACCTGCAAAAACATAAAACAACACTTGACTATCTCAACTCACGAGGAATCTCCGAAAACCTAATAAACTCCTGGAATTTAGGGTATGGAGGAGAAGCTTCGGACGGACTGACAAAATCTTTAATGCAGTCAAGATTTACCGAAAAAATGATTATCGAGTCCGGAGTGTCCTTCGAGCGCGAATTTGGAGACAAAAAAATGCGGGATCGATTTTGGAAACGATTAATCATTCCAATTTGCGAACCAAGAAACGGAGAAATTATTGCATTCGGGGGACGAGACCTATGCGGGGGAAAAAAAACGCCTAAATACGTAAATTCCCCAGAAAATCCCGTCTACCACAAGTCTTCTACATTCTTTGCCCTTGACCGAGCGAAAAAAGCGATTTCAAAAAAAGATGCGGTAATTCTGGTAGAAGGATACTTTGACGTTATATCTGCTCACAACGCAGGATTTCCCAACACAATTGCAACCTGCGGAACAGCCCTTACCGAAGACCACCTTCGGATTTTAAAACGGCTTACAAAAAATATTTACTTGGCTTTTGATACGGATATCGCAGGAAAAAAAGCAACACTCAAATCCGTGGAAATGTGTTTAAAAGCCGAACTCAATCCATTTATAATAGAAATAAAAGAAGGAAAAGATTTTGATGAATTAGCCAGAAAAGATACTAAAAAATTAAAAGATGCAATTGAATCCCCCGAAAACGCACTTTCCTTTTTCTTAAACAAATTTTCTCAAAAAAACTTGGACGAAACCATTGAAGGAGAAAAAAAATTCCTGGACTCTTTTTTTTATTTCCTGCGTTTCGTTTCCCGCCCATTAGAAAGAGACCACTTTTTACACGAAACCGCAAAAAAAATAAACCGTTCGAGATCCGTCATAGAATCAGAATTTAAAAGATTTGCTTCGCGCACGCCCAAAGCCTTGAAACCGAAATTCAAACCTGCTCAAAAAGCAAAATTTTCACGAGAAGAATGTTTTGTAGGACTGATAAGCGCAAACTGGAGCCTATTTCATCCCAAAATAAATAACAAATTGATCAAACTTTTTACCCCGTCCCTACCCCAAAATTTACTTTCAAAAAAGTTTCAGAACAAAACCCTCGCCCCAAAAGAAAATATCACTCTATCTGCATGGGAAATGCATCAGGAAAATTTATACAAAGAAGACACCTCGGATGATATCCTGGAAAAAGAGTTTGAAATATTTGTAGATTGGATGAAGAAAGAAGAGGCAAAGAGAAAGAGAGTTGAAGAGGCGGCAAAGATAAGAGAGAATCTGTTAAGGACCGAGAATTAAATAACAATAAATCATAAAATTAGTTGTGATAATTTCTAATTTTCAATTTTCAATTTCTAAACATTTTTTTGAAAATTCTCGCATTCAGCTTCCATAGATTATTCAACCAAAATGCCCCTCCCCTTCTTATTAAAAGTCTTAAAATTCTGTAGGCGCCCCCTCCATTCCCAATTCGGATTCCAAATTCTCAGCCTTGGATTTCTTGTGTTTTTCATCACCAGTTTTCGCCCTCCCCAGCTATTAATTTACGGAGAACAATTCGGTGAAGATTTTGCCAGAGAAGATACTGTTTTTTCTATTCTAGAACCGGGCTTTTTACACAACGATATCGGCGTAAAAACAGCAGGACTCAGAGAAGTGTTGGTAGAAGACGAAGACGGCAACCTGATAAAAAAAATTCAACCCCGAAAACGAAACGAAGTCATCACTTATGTTGTAAAATCCGGTGATAACATTACCAAGGCCGCCCATAAATTCGGAGTAAAAGTATCTACCTTACTGTGGTCGAACAACTTTACTATTAAAGAGTCTCTGCATGTAGGACAAAAGCTCCGTGTTCCTCCCACCGACGGAGTCTTTTACAAAGTCCAAGCCCAAGACACTCTCAATGAAATCGCAAAAGCCCACAAAATCGAAACACAAGAAATACTTACATACAATCCTATCAAAAAAAAGAGCGTTCTTTCTGTCGGCCAAGAAATATTCCTCCCCCATGCAAGTAAAACATTCGTTCCTCCCCGACCTCCAACCACCGGAAGGCCCCGTTCGAAGTACAGCCGAATTGAATCTATCGGTTTCCGGCTTCGTCGCCCAACGAAAGGCGTTATAACTCAAGGTTACCACCGCGGACATTACGCATTGGATATCGCCAATAAAATAAATACTCCCATTTATTCAGCCGCTGACGGCATAGTACTAAAGTCCGTATCCGGATGGAATTACGGGTTTGGAAAATATATCATTATCGATCACGGAAACGGCGTAGAGACTCTATATGCACACAACAACGTACTTAAAGTAAGAACCGGAGATATGGTAAAAGCCGGAGAACTGATTGCTTTAATGGGAAACACCGGAAACGTATGGGGCCCTACCGGTGTACACTTACATCTTGAAGTGCATATAAGAGGGAGGAAGGTAAATCCGGCAAATTATTTCTAACTTTCAACTCTCTCCAACATCAATATATCATCATATCTCCCCGCCAACCGGTAAAATCTTTTCAGCCGAACAATAAGTTCATTAGGCAAATGAGAAATGTGCTCAAACCTAAATACATTTCTAGGCTTTAAAATAGAAAATACATGGTTTGACACCTCAAGCTGTATTTCTTTTTGCAGCAAATAACGAATGTCCGAAGGAATCCTGTCTAGCATATTAAATGCCACCTGAGCCAATTGCTCCTCCTCTCCGAAAACAACCTTGAGCAACCCCGGAATACTGCGCTTATCTCCCAGTTTTGCCAGTGCTATTAAAACATGAAGTCGAATTAGAGGCTGTCCGGAAAGGTCCGAAAGCCCTCCTTTTGACTCACAGTCCATAAATTCCATAAGCCGATATCTCAATTTTCTATCCTTTACTTCTCCAACCGTATAAATTCCTGAAATTTTTTCTACCTCTACGCTACTGGAAATAAGACTCTTTAATATTCCTCTCAACTTCCTTCTATCCTCAAATTTCCAGAGGGCAATAATAGCTGATCCTTTTAAGCGTGAATTTTCATGGGACAAAAAAGAACGAAGATAAAAAACCGTTGCCGGGTCATTAAAAATCGTGCAAGACCTTAACAAAATTGCCTGTAACAATTCATCACTAGTTTTAATTTCCCTTAGAAAAAAAGGCACCACTTGATGAATCGGGAGATGCTGGAAGATATTCATCACAACAAGTTTTTTCAAATGAGAATCAGATTCTCTCACAAACAAATTATTAAGCGTTTCCAAAAGATGGTGCTGCCCAAACGCATGTTCTTGCCAATACTCCTTTAAAGACCCTATTTTCAAAAGAGAAGATAACACATTTTTTTTCAACTCAAGAGATTCTGTCACATCATTTAAAATTGCAGAATAAACCGTAATAGCTCCCGGTTTATTTATCCCGGATATAGTGGCAACTAATTTTTCCCGGACAATCGGGTTATTATTTTTATTCTTCAATTCATTTGCAAGAATTATCGCTGCATTTCGATGCCCTTTTTGCCCCAATATTTCAATATGATGAAGCTTTGCCGAAATATTATCTTCTTTCAACATGCTCTTTGCAGAATGAGCGGTAAAATTTCTTTTCATTAAAACAGCCACAAAAACAGAGCCAAAGCTAGAAACAAACATCAAAGGCACAATCAAATTCTCGGGAATCAAAAACATAAACCCTACCGCAAATATAACCCCCACAGGTACAACTATCCCTTCAAAAAACAAACGCACCGCTTCTCTACTCCTAGCAAAAATGGAATAAAAAATAAGATGGTAAGCCGAAGTTCCGACCGAATGAAACCCGTGCTGTATACCACGAAGAATGCTTATGTTTCCAAACCCGAAAAACAAAGCCGAAACAGCAGCTAAAATAAGCAAAAAATAAGAAATAATCGACCCCACGATTCCGAGCGTATAAAGAATCCGCGAAGTGATTAAAAGCTGTACCACCAAAGCCAAAAGTCCGAAAAGCAGATGGAACATTCCCAAATCATGAGCCAGTTTTTCATGGGCGATCAAATCGCTTGATAACGTAATCACCTTTTCTTTCGCCGTATGCCCAAATTCGATTAAATGATCTGCAGCCTGCGTAAAAATAGAAGCCTGTAAATTTTTTAAATCAACCGGAACCACATTATGTGACTTTTCCAAAACAATCTCATGATGAATTTCCCGCGTAAACTCCACTTCGATAAAAGTAAAAAGCATCGCCTGGAAAAAAACCAAAAAAAGCAAATTTCGCAAAAACCCCCTTTCTTTTATCCTTTTCCATGCCTCAGCAATCTCATTCCGACTGTCCGACTCATCTTCGCGTTCTATTTCAAAACGAGGCAAAAAATGAAGAATTTTAGGTAAAAACAAAATCAACGCCCCAATCCCGAAAACAGCCCCAGCCCAAAGGGCTAATACTGCTTTTTCCGGAAAATAATTCAACATTTGAACCATAAAAAAGGCCCCAAAAATAGTTCCTATCGTGATCGCAGAATCTATAACAGGAATAAATTTTTGAGCCTCTGTCGGAGAAAAAAATTCCTCCACTTGACGGATTAAGGAAAGATTTATTCGAGAAAAGAAAAGGTCCTTTGCCAATATTGCAAACACAAAAAACCAAATTTCCGTTTCCGGAAAAAGAGAAGCCAAACCGATAAAAATCAAAGTAAAACAAACTTTTCCAATTAAAAAGAGGTCTTCCCTAATTTTCTTTACCAGATAACTCGCAATAACCGATCCAATTAAAAATAAAACTGCATCAGCCAGAAAAAGAAAAATCAAGTTTTCGATTCCGAACCGCTCTACAAAAAGTGCAATCACAATGGTCCACGACACCACAAAACCAACCTGATAAAGAAATCTCAATCCCCACGCCACCTGCACACGAGCCTTCTCGTGCACCGCAATCCCCAATTTTTTATAGAGAAGGTTTATCATTTCATTTATTTTTAACTGCTCATTATAACATAAAATTAAACTAGTATCAAGATTGATTATGGATTATTATCTGTTTACACAAGTTCTTAATTCATTCATTCCTTCATTTTTTCTTTACTTTCATTTTCTTCATTTTTAATTAATGAACCTCGCCGTCATCGCCTTCCCCGGAAACAACTGCGAAATCGAAACCCGACGCGCCGCGACACGAAACGGATTTCAATCCGAGATTATACGCTGGAACCAACCGAAAAAAATCGGCAATTTTGACGCTTATGTTTTACCGGGAGGATTCTCCTATGAAGACCGGGGCCGGTCAGGAATGATCGCCGCCAAGCAGGAAATTTTCAATGCCATAAGAACGGAGGCCAAAAAAGGAAAACTGGTCCTAGGAATCTGCAACGGAGCCCAAATGATCGTAGAATCAGGGCTGATTTCAATTTCTTCAAACGAAGACAGAAGAAATCCTCTCCCTTTTGCTTTAGCACATAATATTCGGCGTGACCAAAACGGAAAAGTACTCGGAACAGGGTTTTACAATTCATGGATTTATCTGAAACCAAAACGAAAAGATACAGCGTTTACCAATGCCGTAGATACAATTCTTCATGTTCCCATAGCCCACGGAGAAGGAAGATTTACCACGGACGATGATGACGAAAATAACAACAACAGCGCTCTATATGCACTAAAACATGGCAAAAACGTAGCCTTTCGATATGCAGATAAAAATGGAAATATATCAGAAAACTTCCCCGTCACCCCAAACGGCTCTGCTTTTGCCACGGCTGCGATTGTAAATGACGAAGGAACTATCTGCGCCATGATGCCACATCCCGAACGCTTTTTTGACAAAGGCGACGGAGACCAGGTGTTTATTTCAATGAAAAAGTGGATTGAAGAAAAAAGGTCTCCCAATCACATAGAAATAAGCCAACTTCAGTTTAGCACAACATCCTGGGAAAAATACAAACCCCTTACAACAAACTCCGTTTGCATTGAAAAAAAACAAATTATCACAGACAACGAAGCCTTTTCCGTCTCTGAGACCGCTAGTAAAATCTGTGGCCAAAAAATTTTACTAGAAAGATCTATCCTCTATGAAATCACCGGCAATGCTGACCGAAGTAAAATTCTAGAATCAGGCTTAATATTAAACCCAAACAAAGAAGTCATAGTAAAAAAATCAAAACCCGCTGATAATAAATATGGCGTATGTTACCACGAAGACGACGAAGCCGATAATCTGGCAGAAAAACTGGAAAAAATGTTTAGCGGCAAATTCGAAGTAAGAATATTAAAAGTGTGGAATTTGAAAAATTGTTCCGAAGAAAATGCAGAAAAAATTCTTGCAAATAACCTGTTGGCTAATCCGAATTCTGCAAAAGTTTATCAGGCAATTTGACTTTTTTGTGTTTTTGAGCTATAAAACAAACATTGAAAATGCAAAAATTCACCCCTACCCTACTCAAATGGTACGCAACAAACAAAAGGGACTTCCCCTGGAGAAATACAAACGACCCTTATAAAATCTGGGTTTCAGAAATCATGTCCCACCAAACCCAAATTAACCGCGTAGCCGAACATTTTTATCCGCATTTTATAGAAAAATTCCCAACATTACTAGATTTAGCTGGAGCAAAATGGAAAGAGGTATATTCAGTATGGGAGGGATTAGGTTATTATTCTAGAGGCAAGAACATGCTACGCACGGCCGAAATACTAGCTAATGAATTCAACGCACAATTTCCAAAAGAATTTGAAGTCCTCATAAAACTTCCAGGAATCGGCACATACACTGCCGCTGCTATCCAAAGCTTTGCATTTAACAAAACCGTCCCCGCCATAGACACCAATCTCTCCCGAATAATCAGCACCCTCTGGCCAAATATAAATATTCCGCAAGTAGCAAAAAAATTAATTTCAACAGCCGATTCAAGCAAAGATTGGAACTCCGCCATGATGGATCTGGCTTCTTTCCTACGGGAAGGGAGGCCAATCTCCCCACCTCTGGACATTTATTTTCCGGAAGAAGTAAGCCGTTCATTTCTTCCTTCGAAAAATAAAACATCCTCCCAAAGAAAAAAGCCCCATGTCCACTGCATAGAAGTAGGGATCGCCTGTATCTGGCGTGAAGACGGCAAATACCTCATCCAAAGCCGCCCGGAAGGAAAAAGTTTTGTAGGCCGTTGGGAATTTCCCGGAGGAAAAAGAGAGAAAGGAGAAGATTTTCGAAAATGCGTAAAAAGAGAAATCATGGAAGAACTTGGCATAAAAATTTCCGTCCGACCCCATTTTTATGAAGAATTATGCCAATTCAAACGCGCAAATCTGCTCTTAAAATTCCACCGCTGCCAAATCCAATCCGGAACCCCAAAACCCCTGGAAAAACAAGAACTGAAATGGGTGGAGCCAACAGAATTCAGAAATATTAAGTTTTTAGATACAAATGCGCAGGCATTAGAACGGCTGAAAAAAATGAAGAGTTAATAATTTTTGTAATTTTTAGTCACCTCCTCCCATTCCCCAATACTCAACGTCTCCGCCCTCCTCCCTGGATCAATCCCCCCCAATAACTCCTTCGCCTCCATCCCAAAAAACTTCCCAATAAAATTCCCCAATTTCTTCCGTTTTTGCGAAAACCCGGCTCTTACCACCTTAAAAAAATGATTTTGCATTTCTTTGTCAACTAAAGGTTCAGGATAAACCGTTAATTTGATAACCGACGAGTCTACTTTGGGAACGGGAAAAAAGTTTTTCCGGGACACATCGAATAAAATTTCCACCTTAGCAAAAACATCCACAGAAATCTTTAAAACCGAATTCTTTTTCTCGTCGCAGAGCTTGCGAGCTACTTCCTTTTGGATCATTAGTATCGCAAATTCTGGCTTATTTTGCGTATCAGCAAGAAGTTTTCTCAGGATAGGCGAAGTAATGTTATAGGGAATATTAGCAATGACACCATATTTATCTCCCCCCAGCAGAGTCTCCGATGAAGGACTCTGCCGTCCGCTGAAAATTTCATCCAAATCCTGTTCCAGAATATCTCCCTGGATAAGATGAAAATTATTTTTGTGCCCAAAGTCTTTTTCTAAAATTTTTACTGCATTTTTATCAAGCTCCACAGCCGTAACATTGGCATTTGCCTGCAAAAGCATTGCGGTCAAAAACCCCAACCCAGGACCAATCTCCAATATATTTGTACCAGAAATATCACCAGCCGCCTCCAGAATACAAGTGCGTATTTCCGGGTTATTCAAGAAATTTTGACCGAGATGTTTTTTGGCAAACATTATTCAAGGGTTGTTAAACCTTTTTTATACACACATCCGCACAAAATCAATATCAAAACCCCGACAATACCAAGCACCACCATCTTCCCCGTACCCGAAAAAAACACAGCAATGCTCCCCAACACCCCCGAAAGCAGGACAAGAAAAAGAGCCGCCTTGCTTTCCCCGACCAAACGCGACAGATTATGAGGCAGGTGAAAAAGATCCCCCTGAAAAGGAGATTTCCTGTCCCAAAAAACGCGCCGGAAAACCACAAACACCGCATCCAAAATCGGCAAGCCAAGAACCAGCAAAGTCGTTGCAATTTTTGCTCCCGAAAAAATAGCCATCCCAGCAAGTAAAAACCCTAAAACCTGGGACCCCGTATCCCCCAGGATAATTTTCCCCTTCCAAAACATCCAAAACCCTCCCGCCATACACCCACCCAGAAAAAAATTCGCCTGTGTGAGGTGGACGTGCCCGGGATCAAAAAAAAGCTCAGGACGGACAATCCCCAACAGTCCAAGCGTCAAAAACCCTATCCCCGAAACCCCGACCGCCATCCCCCGCACCCCATCAAACCAGTTCATAGCATTTTGAACCACCACGATCCAACCCACCGTCAGGACAAAAGAAAGCCAAGGCAAATCCGGCAG
>CAYVJW010000051.1:0-11266 GCA_964451885.1 uncultured Candidatus Peribacteria bacterium
GGAATTTCGCTACCTTAGGACCGTTATAGTTACGGCCGCCGTTCACCAGGGCTTCGTTTTTCGGCGTGAACCGAGCCACTTAACCTTCTGGCACTGGGCAGGGGTCAGCCCGTATACATCCTCTTACGAGTTAGCACGGACCTGTGTTTTTGATAAACAGTTGCCTGGCATCTTTCGCTGCGTCCCCCTACGCTCTGCGCTCCACTGCGTTATGCACAGAGCTTCGGTGGACAGGTCTCCTCAGTACTTCCATGATGGAAATATTAGGGCCTGTCCTCCGAAACCCGAAGTGAAACGTAGGGCGTAGGGGGAAGTCCTTATCCCGAAGTTACGGACGCTATATTGCCGAGTTCCTTAAGCTTAGTTATCTCGATCGTCTTAGTATTCTCAACCCACCTACTAGTGTTAGTTTGCGGTACGGTCACAAAGTGACTAAGTTTAGACGCTTTTCTTGGCACGGGAATCATTGTTTTGACTCCGACTCGCGTCGAAGTAAGTACGCATCACATCTCGCGAACTTCTGCGGATTTGCCTACAGAAGCATAAGCTAAATGCTTGCCCCGGAATTCATTAACCGGAAACAAATTTTCCCCATGCGTCACGCCATCACATCACTCTGCGGTACAGGAATATTAACCTGTTGTCCATCGGCTACGCCTTTCGGCCTCGCCTTAGGCCCGACTAACCCGACCCTGATTGACATGGGATCGGAAACCTTAGGTGTTCGACGAAGCAGGTTTTCACTGCTTTAAAGTTACTTATGCCAACATTCTCACTTGTGATCACTCCACCCCGACTCACGTCGAAGCTTCACAGTTAACACAACGCTCTCCTACCGGACAAGTCACAAGTCACAAGTCACAAGTCGCAAAGAGAAATAAAAATTTCAAAGAAATTTTTAAAAAAACCTTGCCACTTGCCACTTGAGTCTTGTCACTTGCCCCCGCGTCTTCGGTTATCACCTTAAGCCCCGTTGGATTTTCGGCGCAAAATCGTTCGACCAGTGAGCTATTACGCTTTCTTTAAAGGGTGGCTGCTTCTAAGCCAACCTCCTGGCTGTTTTAACAATCTCACATCCTTTACCACTGAGATGATATTTGGGACCTTAGACGGCGGTCTGGGCTCTTTCCCTCGCGGCTACGGCACTTCGCTGTCGCAGCCTGACTCCCCAGACAATCACAGCAGTATTCGAAGTTTGCTAAGAGTCGGTACGAGTGTTTGTCGCCCTTCCCCATACAGTGCTCTACCCCTGCTGCTAGTAACTGGAGGCTATACCTAAATATATTTCGGAGAGAACCAGCTATTTCCAGGTTCGATGACAATTTCAGCTCTTACCACAGGTCATCCAAGACTTTTGCTGCAGTCGGTGGTTCGGTCCTCCAGAGCATGTTACTGCTCCTTCAACCTGCCCATGGTAAGCTCACCTGGTTTCGGGTCTAGTGCATGAGACATAAATGGTCGCCTTTTCAGACTCGCTTTCGCTATGGCTTCGGCTGAAACTGCCTTAACCTGCCCCATACAGCTAACTCGTTGGCTCATTCTACAAAAGGCACAGTATCATCCCGACAAGTCGGGACTCTACTTCCTTGAAAGTGTACAATTTCACGATCTATTTCACTCCCCTTCCCGGGGTTCTTTTCACCTTTCCCTCACGGTACTGGTTCACTATCGATCTGATGTTTTATTTAGCCTTGGATGGTGGTCCACCCAGATTCAAACCGGATTACACGTGTCCGATCCTACTCAGGATACTCCTACCGCTTACAATGCATTTCGAATACGGGGCTATCACCCTCTATGGCAACACTTTCCAGAGTTTTTTTCTATGCAATGAAAACAGATATTGGAATCCTACAACCCCCCGGCAAGCCGGGGTTTGGGCTAGTCCCTGTTCGCTCGTCACTACTAAGGGAATCTCTATTGATTTCTTGTTTCCGGCTACTGAGATATTTCAGTTCGCCGACTTTCCTCCATATGCTTAATGGATTTGGGCATATGGTATCCCGATAAATCGGGATGAGTTTCCCCATTCGGAAATCCTCGGATCACAGCGGGGATGCTCGCTCCCCGAGGCTTATCGCAAGCTCCAACGTCCTTCATCGGAAACATCAGTCAAGGGATTCGTTGTACACCTATAAATAACTTTTTTATTGAATACTCAGATTTGATTATTTCTTGGTGGGCAAATTACAGAAAACATTTCTATATTTGCCCTCTTTTATTTACAGATTTAAATATAATTTATAAATTTCACATAATTTATAAACGCCGACATGTCAAAGAACACTTACTCTAAAACTCTTTAATTAGAGCCGACTAATTTTATTCATTATTATAACTCTGTCAAGAAATTTTTGATATTTCTAAGATATGCTTGATAATTGAATTAATGACTACCAATAAAAAGGTCCTTAATAATGCTTTTGTTCAAATCCTTGGGAAGATATTTACGGTATTAGCCAGTTTATTTGTCGTAAAAATCGTTTCAGGATTTGGGACAGAATTTTATGGAAATTACCTGACAAGTTATGAATTTCTTGCTTTTTTCGGAGTGTTGGCAGACGGAGGTTTGTTTGCTATCGCAGTAAGGGAGATGTCAAAAAATAATTCAAAATTAAAAATTAAGAATGAAAAATTAAATTCAGAATTTATTTTAGGGAATATTTTTTCTATGAGACTACTGCTGATTATTTCAGTGACGTTATTGGCTGGAATTTCTGCGCAGTTTATTCCTAATTATCCAACATATGTAAAATTGGGTATCTGGATTACTGGGCTTTCTATGGCATTGACGATCATAGCGGGAACACTCAGTTCCATACTTCAAGCACGAATGAAGATTCATTTTTTTTCCGGAGCATTGGTTTTGGGGAAAATTTTACTGGCTCTACTAATTTTTCTGATTTCAAGAAACGCCGAAATTTTTAATGAAAATCTCTTTTTTGCCCTCCTCTGGGCAGGAGTTATTTCAAATATTATTTTCTGCAGTTTAGTATCTTTTTTTGCATCCCGGGAAATCCAAATCCGACTAAAGTTTGATTTTCACTGGTGGAAACATACGTTTCATGAGTCTCTCCCTTATGGACTTTCCTTGGTTTTGCAAACATTATATCTTCGGCTGGATATCGTGTTGATTTCTATTGTTTTGGGAAGCGCGGCCGTTGGAATTTACGGGATTTCTACTCGAGTACTAGAAAGTTTTCTGATCCTCGGGGTATTTTTCGGCCAGGCTATCTTGCCGAAAATTGCCTCCGAAGAACACGACCTCAAGAAAGTAAGCAAAACACTTATGTGGGGGATGGAAAAACTTCTTATTTTTTCCCTCCCCATTATCATTGGTGCCAGCGTATTTTCTTCAGAAATAGTATCCATCCTCAGTTCAAAAGAGTTTCTTGCTTCAGAAAATTTTTTAGGTTCTGATCGTATTCTCATTATTTTAGCTCCCACAGTGTTTTTTGCGTTTTTCAATCAGCTTTTTTCTTTCACGCTTGTGGCTGTAAAACGACAACGCTATCTTTTGAAGGTAAATGCGATAGCATTGGGACTAAATGCTTTGCTAAACGTAATCTTTCTTCCTCAGTACGGAATAATCGCAGCTGCGATTTCAACAGTTTTTTGCGAAATAATAGTTTTAATCCTTCTTTTTCGAGAAATTATAAAACATTTTTTGCTAGAATTTTCCTCAAGAAACATTGCTTTCATCATACTCGCCAATGGTATTTTATTAGCAGAAATTTATTTGACCCCTCTTCGGGGGAATCTTATACTTGCTGCCGCTATTGGCTCTTTAACATATTTCAGTATATTGTATGGAGTCAGTAAGTTGAAAGCTAAAAATAGAATCTAGATGAAGTGTTTTTGTTCTAAAAATACAAATTTTGATTCCTAAAAATCAAAATTTGAGAGGAGGGAATGCGGAATACTGTAGGTCGTCCGCGATAGCGGGCTACCGGAAGTATGGAGCCATTCCCGACGACGGAGAAGTGGCTGAGTGGTCGAAAGCGCTCCCCTGCTAAGGGAGTGTACGGGCAACCGTACCGAGGGTTCGAATCCCTCCTTCTCCGCCAAACGAACTTTTTATCTCACGATACGCAACTAATCCTTTCACCAAGCGACCTCCCGAAGTTTCAAGGTTCCTATGTTTTCGGGAGGGGGGCAAAAGGTTACTTGCCATATCTGAGTACTCGATTATTAGCTTACCGTTGCGGATTTCCAGAGTTTTGAAGAAAAGTTCAAGGCTCTGTTTTTTGGTATCCGTATCAAAGGTCAAATAAAGTCCGCTGAGAACTTCACCGATCAGCGCGTATTCAAATACTGCATCCATCTGGGACTTTGTAATCTTGCTATCATGTTCTTCCATACCGGCATAGAGCTTTTTCATCTGTGCCTGTATTTTTATACTTTTTTCTTTATAGCGTTCTTTCGTAAAAGCATTGTCCAGAAAAGCATCTTCCAACGTTTCCAGTTTCTCTTTCAGGGCTTCAATTTTGCGCAGAAAACCCTGTTGAACTTGTGTTGATTCTTTCCTTTTCTCATCGTTTATTTTCTTCAGATAACTTCTCATCCGGTCAAACTGTACTCCTCCGAACCGTAACGGCTCCAATTCGCACAAAATAGCATTTTCTACGGCATCTTCTCTCAAGCTTTTCCTTTTCTTTCCGTCTACGATGAATTTGTCCATACATTGCCTATTATGACATTCCAGGTAGATATGATTTTTGTGTCTTGAGGGAACGAGGAACCACCCGCAAGAACATTTTACCAGTTTTGAAGTGACGTAGTTATGAACTTTATCTCCCTTTACCCTTTTTCCTCTCAGTCGTTCCTGGACCCGATCAAAAAGAGCTTTGGTGATGGCCGACTCGTGCTTTCCTTTGAATACCATCACCTCTTTGGACTTTAGAGTCATTCTCCATCTGATTTCTCCGTAATAGAATGAATTTCGGAGAACTTTCTCAATAGAGGTTCTACAAATAGGATTTCCTCTGGTAGTAGTCATCCCCCGTTTTTTCATGTAGGCGGTAAGAGTGCTAATAGAATAATTTCCAGTGTCATACAGCTCGAAAACTTCTTTCACCAGTGGAAAGTTTTCATCCGGAAGTTTCATGGCTCCTCCATATTTTGCCTGTTCTTTTTCTCCCACTCCGTAATAGCCGATAGGAGCCATTTTCGGAAAGAATCCTTTCTCCAAACTTGATTTCAATCCTCGATTAACATTCCTCTGGAGTGACCGGCTGTATTGAGTGGCCATTCCAAACTTGATCGAAAGAGTGACCATATCCGTATTCTCATCGAAAAGTTCATAGGGAGTTCTGATCTCCTTTAGCACTCCTGTCTGAAGCATATGGCAAAGTATGGCTCCATCCGGCATATTCCGAGCCAATCGATCCGCTTCCCAACACAAAATAGCATTAGCCTCTCCGTTTTGGAGCATGGTGATCATTTCATTGAAGCCCGGCCTCCCTATATGATGGGCAGACTTTTCTTCTCTAATGATTTTTACCGGCACAATGTCGTAAACATTCATTATTTTGTCGCGAACCTCGCTGATCTGATCATCAAGAGATTGCACCTGACGTTTTCTATCCTCTGTGGATTTTCGGACATAAAGAATGTATTTCAGCATGAATAAATGGGATTAATAATCATTTTCTGGTTTCCTTGACACAAAACAAATGCCGATAAACTTTTAATAGTCAAATCAAAAGAGGTAGTACCTCAAAGGTACTCCTAGACGAACATTCTAAAGCTATAACGATCTTCTGTTAGTTTTTGTTTAATAAGTGATCTGTTATTCTTTTTTCTATTCACTATTATCTTCCTTCGGAGGAGAAGCACATTGTTTTTGGCTATTAGTAATATTTTCAGTAGCTTTGAGCATTTCTCCAAGAATATTTGTTCCGCATTTTGGGCAATGGCAGTTGAATACAGGCCGATCTCCATTCTGAATGATAATTATGTGATGATTACCTCCGAAGTGCGTTTTTTCAAGACCTTTCATAATTGAAGTTTGATAAATTGCTTTCGAAGATATCAATAACTTCAACAAATTAACAAGAGCCTTTTAATGTTTTTTTTATTTGAATTTCATATGAATTTCATTTTTCTGTCCCCTTTTTCGCTTTTGAAGTGGATTTGTCCTCACTAATAACAACATCCCCATTTTTTTTGAATCTCAGATCCAAAGTCTTATCATCCCCCTCTTGAATAATGAATGTATTGTCTTTCTTATCCTTAAAAACTTTCATAGTAATATGAATTTAATTATTTGCTCTTAGGTTTTTTCCTGCCTCTTTTTTTCTTTTCTCTTTCCGTAATTTGCATATTAGCCTTTGCACCCGGACCATTCAAAATCACCATCTTGCTTTTGTTTCCACTGAATTCGAAATCTTTGACGTGATATTCTACTTTATCAGGATCCGGTTTTTTCAATAGTTCATCGACCGGAACCTTAAAGAACCAAGCCATCTTTGCTACATCTTTCAAGTAGAGTTTTCTTTCCCGCTTAAAAAACCTTTCTCCGCGATTATAAGAAGAATGATAATCTTTTTTTGCATTTTCTTCACAGACGATTTCTCCGATTTTCTGCAGTGGAGTTCCAAATCGACTGACTAATGCATTCACATTGAATACAAAAATAGCTTCCAGTTCATCCCCCAATTCTAGAAGCTTTTCTTCTTCTCCCGGTAACAGCATTTTTAGAAAGTTAAAAATTAAGTTGTTTCTTTTATAAAGTATTTATTTTTTATTGTCAATTAAAAAAGTGATGATTTTTAGTTTGAATCGTATAAAGTATTATCGGAAAATGTTAAAAAAATTAACAAAAAATATTGACACGAGTTAAAAGGGCGGATATAAATGAGATGAAATTTTTAGTTTTTCGCTATTTTTTTTACCCAAAAAGTTACGCAAAATATTAAATATTTTATTAATAAAAATGAAAAACACTGAGGCATCCAACATACCGAGATCACAAATCAATGCCGAAGAACTGAAGGCTTACATCGAATCCATCATGGACAGACAGCCTTCTGAGGTACGGCAAACCAAGTTCACTTCGGCAGAGCTAAAAACTTTTATCGCTTTTCTCCTGGACAGCGAGGAAAGACCTCATGGAAATTTTCGCCGAACTGCTGCCGGAAAAAAGATTAACCCGAAAGTTTTGGAAATGGCCCTCAAAAAAGCTTTTGATGTAATTTTTACTAATTCTTTCCTTTTTATCTGATTCATGAAGGTTTGTGTTTCTCTCGTTTTACCACCCAAAAAACCTCACAGAGAGGTGCTTGATGCTTCTGTCCAAGAAATGGGACCGGAAGATCTTGAAGAATGGACCCGGAAATTCTGGAGGCTGGTAAGTAGGCTTCATGAAAAAGGTTATCTCCCTCCTTCAAAATGATACAAATCATTGTCGGCTACGTCATTCTTCCGGTTTTGCTGTTGTTGACAGTGAATGCCTGGTGGAAATTTCTCATCAAAGATGATTTTCTTCCCGGAGATAATTTTCCTCTTTTTCTGCGAGGATTCTTTTTCTTCATCCTCTTTCTTATTATCGGAGAATTTTATTTTTTATATCTTACTGAATTTTTGTAATGGAAGATCAAAAATCGGAAATAGTGCGCAAACCTCAATCAGAGGAGGGTCAAACAACAAGCGGAAATAGAACCATTACCCCTCTAATACCTTTTGATCTCAAAAAATGGAAGGAATTTGAGCAAGTTGCCACAAAGATAAAAGAATCCGAAGCGTTTCCCCCGACCATCGACAACATCCCAAAGATCATGATGGCCATGCAGAAAGGTTTTGAGATGGGAATGGGACCAATGGAATCGCTGGATGCTTTTTACTACGTCAACGGCCGACTCACTATCTTTGGAGAAGCCGGTGCCAAGATGATCAAACGTCACGGATATCATATCCAGGTACCGGAAAGAACCGATGAACGATGCACTATTCGCCTTATCTCTCCGGACGAAAAATATTATCACGAACAATCCTTCACAATTCAGGAAGCCAGGAAAGCCCGGCTTGTCCCAAAACCCGGTTCTAAAAATGACGGGATTTCCAACTGGTCACGATATCCAAGGGATATGCTTTTTTGGAAGGCTTTAGCCAGAGCCAGAAAAGCTTTTTGTCCGGAAGTTCTTTCCGGAACGCCCTTTAAAGAAGATCTGGAAGATGATCTAAAACTGCAAACACAATGGGAAAAAGAACAAAAACAAATTGATAAAGAACTGGAAGAAAAAAGAGCCGCTAAAAATGTGCTCAATCCCGTAATAATTAAAAAAATTTCTCCTTCTACTCCAAAGAAGGATGCGATCCCAATACAAAAACAAATTCAAAAATAATGTCCGAAACATTATCCCAATTTCCGGTAGACTATTTATCTTATTCAGCCATAAAGACGTTCTGTGCTGACCGATATGCCTTTAAAAAGCGGTACATCCTCGGCCTGTATGATGAAAAAACTCGCCCATCCGGACTAGCCGGGAAAGCTTTTCATCGGGCTATGGAGGAATATGTCGTCACCAAAGGCGACATTCAGACCGCCAAAGAAGCTGGACTTCAGTACATCGAATTTACCAATGACGAAGAAGTGAACTGGGGACAGACCGGCTCCAGAGAAAAGGTGATTAAAAAGTTCTCGGACGGTTTTGAGAATTTCATTGCTGAAGTTCCAATCGATTTTGATTCCGTGATCGGCGTAGAAGAAAAGTTTGAAGAACTCGTCACTTATCATGACACTACTTTCCCAATTCCGTTCAAATGTTTTGTGGATCGAATCGATAAAGTAAACGGACAATACCGGGCAATAGATTATAAACTCAAAGACCGTCTTTCCAATCCGGGAGCTGAACAAGGAGCCTACACCCTGCAGGCCATGATGATCTTTTTCTGTATGACGCAACGCTACGGAGAAGCACCTGAATCCATCACCTTTTACGAAGTAAAACCCACCAAAAACAAAGACGGCTCTTCGCAAATCCAGGAATACACAATCGATTATTCTCAAACAGACCACTACAAAATTCTTTTCTGTCATTATCTGGATGCCATCGTCCATGAGCTAAAACGAGAGGACATAAAATTCCTCCCCAATTTTTCAGATTTCTTCACCGGACAGGAATCTTGGCATGACTTTGCTGATGAAACTTTTGACTTTGAGATGCCAAAAGCCATTCCTGTAAAAGTAACTCACAGGGAGTTCAAAGAAGCTCGATTTGTTCCTCAGATTTCTGAAAAACTCGGCAATGAAGATCTTGAGCCGGCGGAAAAAATTCGAGTAAAACTCATGGAGTTCGGCATTGCCTGTGAGATGGCTGAAGTTTTTCACGGACCAAGTGTCGATCTCTACGCACTTCAGCCTTCCAGAGGAGTGGCTATGTCTGCCTTTGCAAAACATAGTGGAGACCTTCAGTTGGCTCTGGGAGCAGAAACTGTTCGAGTGGATGCTCCTATCCCCGGAACCAAGTTTGTCGGGATTGAAGTTTCCAAAGATGACCGGAAGTTTGTGAATTTCGATTCGAAAGCACATACCACACCAAACTCACTAGAACTTCCCATCGGCATTGATGTATTTGGAAATCTGATCAAAAAAGACCTCCGGGACATGCCTCATTTTCTCATTGCCGGAGCTACCGGATCAGGAAAAAGCGTAGCCATCAATTGTTTCTTGGAAGCTCTGACTTTACAGAATTCCCCAGACGAACTCGCCCTGATTCTGATAGATCCGAAAATGGTGGAACTGGCCCGGTTTGAATCTGTTCCTCACCTCAAAGGACCATCTCCGCTTACCGATATAGAGGGAATCATCACCAAACTCGAATGGTCGGTTTTTGAGATGCAGAGGCGATATACGGAACTCAAAAAGAAAGGTTATCGATCCATCGAGGAACACAACAAAAAAGAAAAACAAAAGATGCGAACAATCGTCATTGTGATTGATGAATTTGCCGATCTTATTTTGAGTGAACAAGGAAAAGCCATCGAAAAACTGATTGTTCTCCTGGCTCAGAAATCCAGGGCGGCCGGTATTCATTTGATTGTCGCGACACAAAGACCCTCTGTGGATGTCGTGACCGGTATTCTGAAAGCCAATTTTCCAACTCGATTGGCTTTCATGGTTTCCTCTCAAACCGACTCCAGAGTCATCCTTGATATTCCGGGAGCCGAGAGTCTTTTAGGAATGGGAGATTGTCTTTTCCTCGATCCGTCCCAAAAGAAGCTTCAACGGCTTCAAGGCCTCTACATCTGATGTTTTCTCAATTTACAATTTTTAATTCTTAATTTCCTTTTCCATGCCTCTTATCGATGAAAACGGAACTGTCCATGAAATCCCCACAATGGAAGGTTTTTCCTCCGCCTGCAGGGTAGAGAAAATAAATCTCACTACTACCAAAAAAGGAACTCCGTGGGTAACGATCCATCTTGAAACGCTTGAAGAGATAAACGGAAAGAAACGAAAGAAGTTTATCAACTCTCCGTACTCTCTGAACTTCTACAGCGGTTCTGCCACGCTTTGGAAAGAATTTCTCCGAGCTATCGAAATTGATCCGGAAACAAATTTTAAAGCCTCCGATCTTATAGAAAAAATTGTTGTTATACGGGAATCTCTCAACGAGAAAAACCCTGAACGCACTTATACCGATGAGAACGGATACGAAAAAACCGTGAGCAATTTTGAAGTGACGCAGGTTTCGAAATACGAGCCGCAATTTGGCTTCGAGAATGAAGACGGAAGTCCTGCTGTTCCTCAAGAAGAACCGGATCCGGAAACGGAATTAGAATCAACAGAATCGGAAAATCCTCCTGAAGATAAAAAGCCTGATAATTTACCGTTTTAAGTTTCTTGGTGCTTCTACTTAAAATGAAAGATTTTTATGTCTGTTTTCAACGAGAGATTGAGATGATGATTCATCGCAAGATCAAGCAAAGAAGAAAAAGAAACCGTTATCGGAGGTGGCGGAAAAAACAGCAATTTCTTCAGGACAAAACAAAAACAAAATGAAAAACAATTTTACTGCCGGAGCATTTTTAATCTCAAGAAGCCTGATTAAAAGCAGTATTTTTCGTGAAAAACCTCCTGCATGGCTCAAAATCTGGATATACCTCTTATGTCGGGTGCACCACACTGATACTGAAAAATTCCAACGCGGCGAAAACCTTTTTACTTACCAAGAAATTCAACTTTTTTGCAGAGTTACAAGAGCGCAAGTGGAGAAGTGTCTTAAGCATTTAAAAAAAGAGACACAGATAGTGATACAAAAAG
>CAYVJW010000052.1:0-11214 GCA_964451885.1 uncultured Candidatus Peribacteria bacterium
TTTTTACATCCGAATACAAATATTATTCACTGCCCTGGAATTTTGGGCGGATACACTTATCCTCTAAACACCTAACATCTTCCTCTCCTCCACTTTCTCCAAAACATTCTTCTTCAAATTATTCCAATCATAAGAAAACTTAAAATTTTCCGATGCACGGATAATAGCAGACGCCAACTGCCAAAAATTATTTTCTTCAAATATAAAGCTATCCCCCGACTCAGTCTGGGGATCAAAATTTTTAAAATCTCTACTCTCCGGAATAATCGGCACAATACCTCGAGACAAAACCTCATTCATAGTCTCTGAATCCGGCTCCGAAAGAAACAGCGCCACATCAGACCGAGTCAAGATCTTATTCCTGTTTTCATTACCAAGATCTTCAAAAACCTCAAAATTTTCATATTTATCCGCAAATTCAAACAATCTTTCTCGGCTCTCATTATCGCCCTCTGCTAATACAGAAACACAAAAACCCAATTCACACATAGCCTCTGCAGCTCTGAAAAATATCTTTGCATTAGATTTTGTAATGGGGAGAATAGAACCTACATGAAAAACTTTGTTTTTTGATTTGGAATAATGCATTTTTGAAGATTTTTTTAAATCATATAATTATAACTTATTAATCTATTAATGTCGAGAAAAAGAACTTGCACATTAATTGATTTAATGGAAAATATAAAACATGAAAAAAGTAATCCTAATCGATGGTAACGCATTAATGCACCGTGCCTATCACGCCGTAAAATTTGCCCCTGTGTATAACGATAAACCTATAGGAATGGTATTTGGATTTGCTTCCATGCTTATAAACACGATTGAATTTTTTCATCCTGATTTTTTGATTATTGCCTTTGATACAAAAGAAAAAACATTTCGCCATAAAATGGATAAAAACTACAAAGCCCACAGGGAAAAAGCAGATGATGAGTTCTACGAACAAATCCCCCTGGTCTTTGAATGCATTGAACACTTTCATATTCCAGTTCTCTCACTTCCTGGTTTTGAAGCAGATGACATCATTGGAACAGCCACAAAAAAAGCCGAAAAAGAAAATTTTGAAATCAAAATAGTAAGCGGCGACCTAGACTTCCTACAACTTACCAATGATAAAACAAAACTAGCAAAACCAAACGGAAGAATACAAGATTCCATACTCTACGGCCCCAAAGAAACAAAAGCCAGATATGGAGTAACCGTCGAACAAATGGTGGATTACAAAGCCTTAGTAGGCGACAGCTCGGATAATTACAAAGGCTTGCCCGGTTGCGGCCCTAAAAACGCAACAAAACTATTACAAAAATATGGAACAATAGATAAAATTTACAAAAATTTAGAAAACCTAAACCAAAAACTTCAAAAAAAATTTCAGGAACACAAAGAAGAAGTACTGCACTGCCGTAAACTGGCAAAAATAAAAACTGACGTCCCCATAGAAATTCCATTTAATATAGAATTTTCTTTCTTTCCGGAAGATACAATCGAATTTTTTCAAAAAGTTAATTTCCCATCACTGCAAACCAGATATCAAAAATTGATCAAATATTATGATCAAGCGGACACAAGCGAACAAGAAGATTGTCCAGAAAAAGCTGATAACGTTAAACAAATGACACTTTTTTAGTAAATATAAAAGTTCCGAAAGAAATGTTCCGAAACTTCGCCGAGCACAAACATCAGTTGGTTCAATATTCCCGCAGGGCTGTTTAACCTTATTTATATAGGCTTTCAGCACCATTGAACTAACTATTTTATTCATAACAAATTACTTAATATCCATCAATTCCTGCATAAAAAGCTTGTTTTTTAAGATTTTTTAAAAATTAACACAACTAAAAAAAGCGTCTTATTTTTAGCTAAAAAATTGTTCACAAAAACAGTTCAACAGCGGCTTAATCGAAAAAAACATTTGCGCAAATATCCAACATTCGATAAAGTCAAACACAAAGATTAAAGCTAAAAAATCAAAAAATTATGACACACCAGAAAATATTAGTTGGTTTAGATGTAGGATCTTCAAAAATCCGTACTGTTGTTGGAACCGTAGAAGAGAGGAAAAATCTAATTAACATCATCGGAATAGGAATTTCCCCTTCAAGCGGAGTACGAAAAGGAATGATCATGGATATGGATGAAGCCGTTTCAAATGTCACCGCTTCATTGGAAGATGCCGAAAGAATGACAGGAGAACCAATATATAAAGCATATGTAGGGATATCTGGCCCGCATATAAAAATGTACGATTCAAAAGGAGTCATTGCTATCAATAGCCAAAATTCAGAAATCACAGAAGGGGACGTAGATAGGGTACTCGATGCAGCACGAGCAGTCTCATTACCAAATAACAGACAATTATTGCGAATTATCCCAAAAAGCTTTTCTGTAGATTCCCAACATAAAGTTCAATACCCAGTAGGAATGTCAGGAATCCGTCTAGAAGTTGAAGCCCACATGATCACGGGAGAATCATCCGCCATGAAAAATATAGATAAATGCCTCTACCAGACAGGAGTTGATATAGAAGAATTTGTTTCTTCCACTCTCACGTGCGCAGAATCAGTTTTGGACCGCCGCCAAAAAGAACTGGGTGTGATATTAATTGAAATAGGAGCCTGCGCTACAAATTTAATACTTTTTGAAGAAGGGACAGTAGTATATTCCGTAGTAATCCCAATCGGGGGCGAACACGTAACAAACGACTTGGCAATAGGACTCCGAAGCACCATCGATACAGCCGAAAAAGTAAAAATAGAATACGGCAGCTGCCTGCCAAAAGAAATATCTGCCCAGGAAGAAATCGATCTATCACAAATTTCCAAAGTAGACATACAATCTGTTCCCAAAGAACAAGTAGCAAAGATTATAGAAGCAAGATATCATGAAGTATTTCTCATGATCAGAGATGAATTAATACAAATCGGGCGAGACGGAATGTTGCCAGGAGGAGCAATCCTTTGCGGTGGAGGCTCAAAGATCCCGGGAATAGTTGACCTGGGGAGAGAAATACTAGGATTACCAGTACAAATCGGTTTTCCCAAAGATGTAGAAGGTTTCACAGATCGAATAGACGATCCGAGTTTTGCAAATGCCGTCGGATTGCTTCATTTTGCTAACCGTTACGGAGATTCAGGATCTTTTCTCGATTTTCACTTTGGAAAATGCTTCGGGAAAATAAACCAATGGTTCCAAAAAATAATGCCTTAAACCAAAAATCCAGTAAACTTCATATTTCGTAATCTCGTAATCTTATTAACAATGAAAGACCTACTTCAATCCGCAATGGAAGAAAATATGGCAAAGAAAAAATCTGCTTCAACAGAAAAAATAACTGGCAAAGCCACTGCTCAAAGCCAAAACACTACTACAACAAAAAGTGCCTCCCAAACCATAATTCCTGATGTTTCCCCAGTTGCAAACATAAAAGTTATCGGCATAGGAGGAGCAGGCGGAAATGCCGTAAATCGGATGGTATCTTCTGATTTTTCAAACGTTGAATTCATTGCCATAAATACCGATGCTCAAGCATTGTATCATTCCAAAGCCGAAGGAAAAATCCATATCGGGCGCGAAACTACCAGAGGCCTGGGAGCCGGAGCAAACCCTGAAATCGGAAGGGAAGCCGCAAATGAAGGAATAGAAGAAATTAAGTCCGCCTTAAAAGGGGCGGATATGGTTTTTGTTACTTGCGGGTTAGGAGGAGGAACCGGAACAGGCGCCTCTCCGGTAATCGCAGAAATAGCACGAGAATTGGGAGCATTAACCGTTGGAGTTGTCACAAAACCTTTTTCTTTTGAAGGACAAGCCAGAACCAAAAAATCAGAGCAGGGATACGAAGAACTTAAAAAAGCTACCGACACCCTTATTACCATTCCAAATGATCGCATCCTATCAATTATTGACCGAAAGACACCTTTAACCGATGCTTTTTCGGTAGTAGATGAAGTTTTAAGCCGAGGCGTACAAGGAATCGCCGATTTAATCACCCTTCACGGTCTTATCAATGTTGATTTTGCAGATATAAAATCAGTAATGAAAGACGCCGGAACAGCATTAATGGGAATTGGATACGGAGCAGGGGAGACACGAGCCACCGACGCAGCTAAAGCAGCCATCGAATCCCCACTACTTGACCAGTCAATCCACGGAGCAAAAGGAATCCTCTTCAACATTACCGGAGGAAAGGATTTATCAATGTATGAGGTGGACGAAGCCGCAAAAATAATCACAGAAGCCGCAGATCCGGAAGCAAATATTATCTTTGGATCCGTAATAAATGAAAATTACACCGGAGAAATGAAAGTAACCGTAATCGCTACGGGATTTTCAGAAGTTGAAAAAAAGAAACCCGGACATGCTTCTCTTATGCGACAAGCTTTTAGTATAAAAGATACACCTGTTCTCGAAGAAATATCGGAACTGGATACACCGGCGTTTCTAAGGAAAAAGATGAGATAAATAATGGAAACTATCTCCGCTTTCCTACACTTTTCCAAGAAAGTATTAACAAATGCCAATGAGGGTATTTTTTGGAGTGAAAGAAACACGAAGGGAAAAGAAAATTGGATATTCGGAGTAGGGGAGATGTGCAAAGCAAATTTTGAAAAAGGCCCGTTCCCCTTTTTTTCGATAATTGATTTCTTAGGAAAAGAGAAATTTTATTGGCACTTCAAACAATGGCACTCACCTTCATCTCCCCCGATGTGGGAGGAGATATCCACCTATTCGCCGAAGCTAGCAGAACGAAGGAAGAAGCAAAGCACAAACAGAGGAAAGCCAAGCACAAACTTCAAGTTTACACCCCTAGAAAACCACTCCAATGAAACAAAAAAAAGCTTCAGCAACAAAATAAAAAACGTTCAACAAGCACAAAGAGCAGGGGAGATGTGGGTAATCAATCTGGCACATGAACTTAGCGGTAAATTAAAAAATGAGAAAGTTTTAATTCAAGCCTTCCTAAATTTTTTAAAATCGAAAAGAACTCATGCAGGCGGCATAGTTTGGACAAAAAAATTAAAATTCTGTTCCTTTTCTCCGGAAGTTTTCTTAATTCAAAAAGGGCAGAATATATCAACATTTCCTATTAAAGGCACCGGAGAAAAAAACAGCCTGGAAAAATCAAAAAAAGAAATATCAGAGTTACATATGATTACAGATCTGCTACGAAACGACCTCGGACAAATAGGCAAACAAGTAACTGTCCCTCAAGAAAGATTCTTAACCGATGAAAAAGATTTTTTTCATGCACGAGCTGAAATTTCAGCAAAATTAAAAAAACAAATCCTAAAAGAAGCTGAATTTTCTGAACTACTTCCCGCAGGATCGATTTCCGGTGCTCCAAAAAAAAGAGTAATTGAAGAAATCCTCAAACACGAGAGTTTTACCAGAGGCTTTTACACAGGGACCTTCGGCGTAAAATACACACCCGAAAATTCAATATTTAATATACTAATCAGAACCTTATTTACAGAGAACGGAAGATGGAAATTCCCGGTAGGAGCAGGAATCACAGTAGAATCTGATCCAGAAAAAGAATGGGAAGAAACATTAAAGAAAGCAAGAATTTTATTTAGAATTTGACCAAAAAATAAGATACCAGATATGTGAGAATTATTATCCGAGTTCGAGGAACAATATGAACTGATTTTCATTGATTCTTCCCAAAATATTCTTAAAATTCTTTTAATAAGAAGTAACAATTATTTAAAACATGAAGCGCCCTCTCCCAAAAAACGCCCCCAGACGAAGCAATCCTTTCTCATATCTCTTTGTTATCGCCTTAATAGGCGCCACACTAACACTTTTTTTTCAACCGGATTTCACAGGAAAAAGAAAAAAAACGGAACTGATCCCACTTTCAGAATTGATTTCAAAATATGAAAAACAACAGCTGGAAAAAGTAGAAATTAAAGACCATAAAATCACAGGAACGGGAAAGAATGGAAAAACATACGAATCAATCAAAGAAACATTTGCCGGAGTTCATGACTTGGGACTTAATAATCCTAAAAATAAAACAGCAGTCGAAATCGTAGATACAAGCGGGGAAAAATTTTGGATGAACGTACTCATGGGAGCGGCACCTTTCTTATTATTAGTTTTATTCCTGATTTTTCTATCCCGACGGGTAGGGGGCTCCATGGGAGGAGAAGGAGGGCCTTTCGGATTCGGAAAATCCAGAGCCAAAATATACGATAAGACAAAACACAAAACAAAATTTTCCAACGTAGCCGGATGCGATGAAGCCAAAGAAGAGGTTGAAGAAATCGTTGACTTTTTAAAAAATCCAAAAAAATATCAGAAAGCCGGCGCCACTATCCCAAAGGGAATTATACTAATCGGCCCCCCCGGAACCGGAAAAACATTAATAGCCAGAGCCATTGCCGGAGAAGCATCCGTTCCGTTTTTTTCGGTTTCGGGTTCAGAATTCGTTGAGATGTTTGTCGGAGTAGGCGCAAGCCGTGTTCGAGATCTTTTCAAAACAGCCAAACGAAACGCCCCGTCCATCATCTTCATCGATGAAATTGATGCCATCGGAAAACATCGCGGAGTTGGAGGAGGGAGTGGTGGACATGACGAACGCGAACAAACCTTAAATCAAATTCTAACCGAAATGGACGGATTTGAACCAGATACTTCCGTTATCATAGTAGGCGCTACAAATCGCCCTGATGTTCTTGATAAGGCATTACTTCGTCCCGGACGTTTCGATCGCAGAGTTACGGTAGACTTACCAGATCTCAGTGCCCGGGAACAAATCCTTAAAGTCCACATAAAAGAAAAAACACTTGCCCCTAAATCCAACTTAAGAAAAATCGCCACCAAAACCGTCGGTTTTTCTGGAGCCGACCTGGAAAACATACTAAATGAGGCAACTATCGCCTCTGTAAAAAAACGCAAAAAATCAGTAACGCAGGAAGATCTTGAAAATGCCGTAGAAAAAGTAGCCATGGGCCCAGAACGTCGATCACGCCGAATAACAAAAGACGAAAGAGAAATTATTGCCCATCATGAAGTCGGCCATGCCATAGCCGGACACTCTACAAAAAACTGTGAACCGGTTCACAAAATTTCCATTATTTCCCGCGGCAACGCTCTAGGAGTGACCTGGTTTTTACCGGAAGAAGACAAATACCTGGTAAGTGAACAAAAGTTCAAAGACGAAATGGTTTCCTTGCACGGAGGAAGAATAGCAGAAATGCTGGTTTTCGGCCAAACAACAACCGGAGCAGCCAATGATCTTGAACGTATCACCAAAATTGCACGAAATATGGTAATGACCTATGGAATGGGAGACAACAAGAAACTCGGTCCGGTTATCTTTACAGAAAAAACAACCCCCTACCTGGGATTTGGTGCCAATGAAAAAGAATACTCTCCCGAAACAGCCAGAATGATTGACGAAGAAGTAAAAAGGCTGGTGCTAGAATCAGAAGAACAATGCAAAAAATTCATCAAAAAAAAACTACCGCTCCTTAAAAAAATCGCACAAGACTTACTCAAAAAAGAAACTATCACGAAGGAAGAGTTTTTGGCATACTTTAAACAAGGAACAAGTAAGCCGCAAGAAGTAAAGACTAAAACACAATAATTCCGCAGGACTAGGGTGAACATTAATTATATGCCATCACATTCAAGGTTCAATAGTCCTTCAGAACTATTGACCCAACAATTTATTCCTTGCCACTTGTTCCTTCCCCCGTGTCATAATTCTTTCCGCTATCTCCCTCGCCTTATTCTTAATACATGATTTCCGAAGCGCCTCCTTCAGCATCAGATCATTCAACGTTTTATCAATTAATTCAACAAACACATTCTTAGCCTTTGGAGATTGTGGAAGCAAAATACATAAATTTAGTTTCACAAAATATTCCACATTTTTTTGCTGGTGATTTTGCGCAGCCGAAGGGAGGGGAATGATAATACCGGGTTTCTTAGCCGTAATAATTTCAAAGAGGGAACTGGATCCGGCTCGCGAAACAATGAGATCAGCTTCTTGAATTTTTTGGAATAACCCGGATGCCGACAAAAAAGAAAATTGCTCGAAATTTTTATGGAAAAAATTAATTTCCTTTCCCGCCCCGGAAATAAGAGTCACAAAATATTTATCGCAGAGCACCTCAGCATTTTGCGCAAACAACTCATTCAAAAACTGCGCCCCCTGAGAAGCCCCAAAAATAAGTATATTTTTTCGCTCCCCTCCACACCTCAGGGAAGGGGAGTCCACCCTCAAAGAAGGAGAATAAAACAAAGGCATAGAAGGTACCCCAAAACTCGAAAAAGTTGCATCAGCATGCTTTTTAGAAATCCGAGTCATCATCCCGGAGACAGCATCAGATTCATGGGAATATATATTCCCTTTAAATCGCATCAGATACTTGGCCGAAATCAATAACGGAAAACCCACAAATCCACCTTTAAAAAAAATAACATCCGGATTTACTCTTTTTAATAACCTTCGAGAAATAAAAACAGACTTCAAAATAACAAAGATGTCAATAAAATTCTGAAAAGAAAAATACCTCCGAATCTTACCGCTTTTTAAGAAATGAACGGAAACACTATCAAAATTTTCCTCAATGACCCTCCTGTCCAAAGGCTGATCAGCAACAACAATTTCCACCTTGGCACCAAGGGCCTTCAACTCATCCGACAGATTCTTAAGAGGAAGGATATGCCCCCCCGTACCGCCTCCAACAAGCAAAACTTTCATTATTTTTCATAAATATAAATCCAAGACTTCCCAAAACGTATTTTTTCTTTCTCTTTCAATGAACCTATTTTAAATGCATTAGAAATAATCTTTGCTCCTTTTTTCAACTCCTTAAATTTCTCAACATAAAATTTTTCCATTATTTTCGGAAAAAGATAACAAAAAATAACATCCGCATCAGATAAATCAACCTTATAAAAATTTTTACACAAAAACCGGACAGAGGACTTATGAAACTTATTTCTAAGCCTTCCCAACCAACACAAAGGCCTAAGCCGTTCAATTCCAATACAATTCCCGCCTTTTTCCGCCGCAAAAAAAAGAATTTTACCGTCCCCACAGCCCAAATCATATACAACTTGCCCTTTCCGAACATCCGCCAATTCCACCATTTTTTTAGCGACATCGCTTCCTGTCCTCACAAAAGGAACACGAAGAATTATGGCTCCGATAGTCATATAAGTAAAAAGAAAAGTTCCAAAAAGCAATAATACTAAGAGTATCAAAATAAGAATAATTTCAATCATAAAAATAATCTAAAAATTTCATTCAATGAATTATATTATTTTTAAAAAAATAAAACAATTTCAATAAAATATTTAAAAATTTTCTTAATTCATAATTTTTTCTATCTAAAAACTAGTAACGAAAAACTAAAAACTCGTAATAATATAACTCCCCTCTTTATAAAACACACTACTTAAAACAAGATATATTGTGTTAAGTAAGATAGGTGCATTACTATGTTTTGAATCCGCCAAACCTCACCAATAAAGGGTTAATGTACAAACGTTCGATTTAAGGCGTTTTTCATAAAATTAGATATCATAGAGCAACTATTCAAACATTTTCAAAAACTCTACCGCCGTCTCCTCTGCCGCCTCCGGTCCATCAGCTGTCAAAACTTTTTCATCCACAACTACCGAATTATTTTCAAATTCAGCTCCAAATTTTTTACAAAAAGTAGGAAAGTTCCCATCCCAATTGTGACCAGTAGCACGTTTCCCTTCCAGAACCCCCCACTTCAGAAAATTTCGGGGCGCTGCACAAATAGCCCCCAATGGCTTCCCGGAATTTAAAAAATCAAAAGCCAAATTCTTCGCCTCATCATCCTCCATAAAACCTAACGAACCAGCCCCTCCTACAAAAAAAAGCCCATCAAAATCCCCTGTCTCCACCTCTCCCAACAAAAAATCATTCTCAACCCTATAACCAAAACTACCCACTGAAATATCCTTTGTGGAAGCAGTCTTAACTGAACAATTATTTTGCTCAAAAAAAGCCCGCGGCACAATATATTCCACATCTCGAAAATCAGCCGAAGCCAAAACCATACAAATGTTTTTCATAAAATAATTAGATAAAAATTTCTAATAATGTGCAGGAGCAATTTACAAAATTACTCCTGCACTACTTCCTCCCTCTTCCATACCTCTATCCCCTTCTCCTTCACAAAACTCTCAACCTTCTCAGAATAAGCTTCCTTCAATATATAAGTATTCTCTCCTCCGCAAAAAAACTCCCCCAGCATCAAAAAATGATACCTCTCGCCTATGACAATACCCGATCGCTGAAAAAGGGAAAATAACTCAGTTTTGGAAGCCGGAAAAGCTACATCCCTTCTCAACTCAAGCGGCAAAAAAGCTTGATCCTCTTTTTGAAATGCTAAAAATACCTTTTTATAGTCATAGAATTTCTCTAAAAACGCATCCTTCGTGTCAGAAGGAATTTTTGAAAGCGCATTGATAAGCACAATCTTTTTTGATTCCGCCTCTCCCCTCTTCCATATGGTTTGGTTTTCCAAAAATTCCAATACTCTATCTTTCTGAACCTCAACATCATTAATCCCCAAGTCGCCTAAAGCACTAGCAGACTCCTTATCCCTCACAGTAACCTTATTAACACAAGAAAAAACATATTTAACAAGCCTTTTCGAAAACCAGCCCAAACCCTTATCTATCCCCTGCCTCTCAAAAACAACCGGTTTATCTTTAAATAAGTGTTTTACCCATAAAAACACAATAAACCATATAAAAACAGCCCTAAACTTAATAGCAAAAAGTCCCCCACCCGGAAAAACCACCTGATCAACATTAGTTTTTAAGGCAGAAATGGACGCCCTATATTCTTTAGAAACCAAAAAGCGCCACCAACTCCGAAAACCAACCGGGAAAAAATCCACTGTTTCAAACCTCCGTTCTGTAAAATTCTGAGAAAATTCAGCATCATTCGTCATCACAACCAGTTCCGGATATTGATCAAGCGTAGCATTCAAAATAAGCTCATCACCAATATTCTCCGCCCCGAAGTTCCCAATAAGTAATGTTTTTGCCATAACAAACACAGCCTACTCATTTTTTTTGGAAATTCAATTTAACGTTTAAAGTCTCTACTCAACAAACAAAGAACAGCCGCCGCCATACTTCTCACATCATCCATAGCATTATGAACCCGCACTTTCCCAATACATAGACCGGGAACTTCTTTATGCAAAGTCCCAC
>CAYVJW010000053.1:0-10934 GCA_964451885.1 uncultured Candidatus Peribacteria bacterium
ATTAAATAGTCTTGTTCACGGAAAAAAGAATTACGAAAATCACATCAAAAAAGAAAGCTAATTACGGGTATGTCAAAACGGGAGCATCCAGGCGGATGCTCCCATTTTCGACGTTCTCGATTACATGATCATGTTGTTTGTCAGGCATAGCCTAAAGATCGATGGTTGCTTCAACTGTGTTTCCACAGCCAATATACTGAAGACTGCTAAAACCCTTCTTGGCCATAGCAATCCCACGGCCATGGTTATCAAGGGCGCGTTTGGCACTGAACTCCATGTAGTCGGTGGGGTCGAATCCCTTGCCTACATCCGTGATCACGAACGTGATTTTCGTGTCCGTCTTTCTGTAGGCAACATCCACAATTTTGTTCGCATTTTCCGGCAGAGAAAGCCGGCGCTCCACCTCTTTCTGCAATTTGCCCTGTCTGTTCAGCTCTGATTTTTCATCGTACGTGATACCTGCGTTTCCGTGTTCTACCGCGTTAAGCAGAAGCTCCGTAAGCACCATCAAGTGGGCTTCCGGATTCGGACAGGCTTTCGCCAGCATAGTTGCATTATCTCTGGCATCCTGGATGCTTTTGAAGCGCAGGTTGATTGAGTTCAGGCTTTGAATAAATGATGCCGCTGTGTTCAGTTCTCCCAACATTTCTTGGTTCCGATCTCTTTCTTCTAGAACCGATTTGATGAGAGACAGCAACTGATCTTTGTCAAGAGGTTTGGTTATGTACCCTTGTGCACCGGCCTCCAAACCCGCTTGCATGTTTTCAGGTTCGCCAAGTCCCGTTTGGAGAATCACCAACATGTTCTTCAGTGCCGAATCCTTTCTCATGATCCGGAGAACATCCAGGCCGCTTATACCTGGCATCATGATATCCAAAAGTACGAGGTCAAATTTGTCAGGATCCTTCTTCAAAACTTCCAGAGCCGCTTCCCCAGTCTCGACCTGCTCCAATTCACTATCAAGATGGCAGGGATGTCGATTTCTTTTCGGCGTGAGTGTACGGGTGAGTGAGGAAAGGTTCCGCAGATTATCATCAACCAACAAGAACCGGTATTTTCTATCGTTGCTCATGATTCGATTCCCCCTTTATATTGAAGTTTTTGGTCCATAGGTAGCCACACTATGAAAATTGCGCCACCGTCAGGGTGATTTTTCGCATGGATCGTTCCATTGTGTCCTTCGACGAACCCCTTTGCAAGATCCAGTCCCAATCCTGTACCTCCGCTTGGCTGCATTCTTGATAACTGTTGGTATCGCTCAAAAATGAGAGCCAGTTCTTTCGGCGGGATGCCGCGACCGTGATCTCGCACGCTAATTTTAATACCTGACGAGCCGTTGAGGTCCTCTTCGGAAAAGGTTATCTCAATTTTTTCGCCGCTGGTATTAAACTTGATTGCGTTGGAGAGAAGATTTTGGAATATGCGCCCAATTTTCTCTCGATCCCCGATGATAAGAAGATCAAACAGTGGTTTGTTGATCTCGATGGTCTGGTCGGTCTCCGAAGCCCATCTTTCGAACATTTTTGCGGTATTTTCTGCAAGCTCGAACAGGTCTATCTCCTCCATACGGAATCTCATTTTTCCGGATTCGATCTTGGAAATATCCAGGAGATCGGAAAGCATCCTGTTGAGTCCGTTTGCAGCGTCATAGATTTCAGCAGCCATCTCGTGAATATCAGCCAGTGTTTTGTCGTCGGCCGTTTCGTCCATGATGTTCCGGGCATTCGGCCCTATTGCATTTAAAGGAGTCCTGATGTCGTGGCTCATACTGGCGAGAAACGAGCTTTTGGCAAGGCTAGCTCTCTCTGCAGCATCCTTGGCCGTGAGGAGAGCTATCTGTGACTGTGTAAGCACGCCGACTTGCATTGCATTGTTCACCCTTGTCTGAAACATGCTCGTGGAGATCTTATCGACAAGCGTTGGTTTTTGGATAAGGTCGAGTCCGCCGACTCGCAAAGCCCTCCCTTCGTCTTCTTTACTCGAAAGAGTGCTAATAAAGATTACTGGCACTTTCTTTGTTTGTTCGTTCGCTTTTATCCTCTCACATACTTCATACCCATTCATTCCGGGCATCATGATGTCCAGAAGCACAAGATCAAACTTTTGCTTGCTGATCAACTTGAGAGCGGTCTGACCGTCTTTTGCGTACGTGGTGATGCAACTCTCACCCAGTACCTTTTTCAAGACAACGAAACTTATACGGTCATCATCTGCTATCAAAACATTAGGAAGGTTCATTTTGACACCTCCATTCCGTTTTTCGGCAGCCACGCTAAGAAGATTGCGCCGCCGTCAGGGTGATTTTGTGCATAAACCTTTCCACCATGTCCTTCGACGAATCCCTTCACAAGATCCAGACCCAATCCCGTACCGCCGCTTGACTGTCTTCTTGTCAACTGTTGATACGGATTGAAAATGTGTTTTAGATCTTTCATCGGTATACCGGGACCGTGATCTCTCACGATAAGTTCAATACCTGCCGAGCCTTTGAAGTCCATTTCGGACAAGATCACGTCGACTGTCTTTCCGCTTGCATTGAACTTGATTGCGTTGGACAAGAGATTTTGGATTAAGCGTCCAATTTTATCCAGATCGCCGATGATGGTGGGTTCAAATGATGGTTTGGTGATTTCGATGATCTGATCGGTTTCGGAAGCCCAGCGTTCGAAGATTTTTGCTGAACTTTTTATAAGTTCATATAGGTTAACTTTCTCTTTCCGATACTCCATTTTTCCGGATTCAATCTTGGAAATATCCAGGAGATCGGTAAGCATTTTGGTGAACCCGCTTGCAGCATCGTGGATTTCAGAAGCCGTCTCGTGAATATCTGCCAGCGCTTCGTCGCCTGCTGTTTCGTCCATGATGGTCCGGGCATTCGGTCCTATTGCATTCAAAGGTGTTCTGATGTCGTGGCTCATACCGGCGAGAAACGAACTTTTAGCCTTGTTTGCTTGCTCCGCATCATTCTTGGCTGTTCGGAGGGATATCTCAGTATTCTTGAGCGTGATAATCGCGGCCAGGGTGTTGCTCAAGGTGACCAAAAATTCCTTTTCCCCCCTGTAGGGGACATGTCCTGCTGGCATCTGCAGGTTTAGAACTCCCAGTTCCTGAACAGGAATGCAGTGGTCTGCGTGAGGCTGCATATCCTCGAAGCGGATGCTGTGCTCTGCGCAAAGATTGTCTCTGAAGAGGGATTTCCGATCTTTCATTGCCATACCGCAGAGGCATTCTCCAGGTGCTATACGGAGGCACTTTTTGTACTTTGAGCCTTTATTGCTTTCTGCACAAAACATCAGATAGCCGGATTTTTTATCTAGTGTGAGAAAGGTGGTCTGGAGATTGTGCTTGATGCGTGGGTTTTTGTTGAACGCGAACCATTCGAGTAGCTTTTTCATGAATTCCTGTAACGATTCCTGTTTTGATTTCGGATCCCCTAACAGCTTTATAGCCAGGTTTAGAAACCCGTTCAGATCGGCGCCGTTCTGAGCCAGAGTTCGTTGCTTCTGTTCCTCCTGTGTTTGATTGATTCGTTTGTCCACGATCCAAAAGTAGTAGAACAGGAAAGAGACGAGGAACAGGCCTATCGTTACGGGAAGGTAGAGGAGAGAGGTTTTTTGAGCGTTAAGATAGCTTTTCGAGGGACATGCATTCACGCTCCATGTTCTCCCCGCGATCTCAAAAGTTTGTTTGTACAAGAGGGTTTTATCATACGGCACACGCTTACTCTCATACAAAAGCTTTTTTTCTTCCTGAGTCGATTCGTCTTCTATCCAGAGAAAAACCCAGTCTTCCTCTCTGGAGTAGAAGGATTCTACGATGTCGATCACCCGAAAAACGCCCAATACGAAACCTTTGAACTCGGACATTCCTTCGTGATCGACAATGATCGGAATAAAAACAAGAAACGAGAGACTGTCCGATTTTTCCTGCACCAGTGTTATACTGGAGGTGGCCAAAGTTTTTCCCGTTTTCATAGATTCGTTGAGAGTGGAAACACGTATTGGATTTGATGAGATATCGAATCCAAGAGCTTCTTCATTCCCATTGAATGGCTCCACATAGTAAACGGGAAAGTAACGGGGCTTTTCCTCGACAGGAACCATAATTCCCTGAGTCTTGCGTTTGGTGAACTGAAAATCAGGGAATTCAGCGCGTCTAGCCGTTTCGTAGGCCTCTCGCTGATTCCGTTTGACCAGAGGAATCCATTCCAAAGCCTGAATGCCAACGTGGTGATTATTGATCACTATTTGAGCTTCCTTTCTGAATAGCTCAGGAGACACTGTTTTGTTATTTCTAAACAGTGTGGCTAAGGCATTCATGACCCCAATATTGAACTCAATGGCGTGATAGAAGGAATCCTTATAATGAGTCATTGTTTGCCGGAACTGCGCCTTAATTTTTTTCTGTTTCAGGTCATAGGCAATAAAGGCAAACAATGTCGATGTTGTGCCTATTGTCAGGATGAGAAGCGCGAGTATGATGAATCTTTGATGTCGTCTAAGATGTTTGGTAAGTATTTTCATTCGAAGCTCCATTGCTTGTTGTGGGAGGATTTATCGATCAAGGGGCATACTCATACAAACGTTGATTAATTTACTTGCAATTCGAGATGTCAAAGAGCTGACTCAATAAGAATTAAACTAATTCTTATTGAATACTTGTTTTTCCGTTCTCCCAGCTAACATCTGTTTTGCCGGAAGAAAGCGGCAGGAGTTTTTTTAGTTTTTATTTATTAATAAGTCAATGAAGATGTTTGTTAAACCCTTATGTGGCTTTCGGTAATGTAAACCAAAAGGTTGTCCCCTTGTTTTCCGCGGACTTAAACCCGATTTTCCCTCTCGAAAACTCAATCATCAGTTTCGCCGCATAAAGCCCCAGCCCTGACCCTTGGGTATCTGTTTTCGTGACGTTAAAGGCGCGGAAAAATTGGTTAAATACCCGGGGCTGTTCTAACTTTGGAATCCCGAGTCCGTTATCTATGACTTCACAGAGGACGTGGTTTTGTTTTGGTGAAATTTTGATCGTGATTTTCCCGTCTTTCGGAGTGTATTTTATAGAGTTCGAAATCAGGTTTGACATCACTTGGTTAAAGACATTCTCATCAGCAAAAGCCTTAGGCCGATCAACTTTACAATCCATACAGGCAAATTCCAGTGTTTGGGATTTTTCATCCATGAGAGGTTTTATTTCTTTAATAATTGTGTTTGTCATCTTTTCTACATCTATTATCTGAGGATTCATCAGCATGGTTCCCGCATCAAGCCGCGCTACATTGAGAAGGTTGTTTACCAGCATGATCATCCGGTTATTTGAGGATGAAGCCTGTTCTAGCATCTCCCGCTGTTCTCGGGATATTGCTCCGGCGTCTCCATCCAAAAGCATTTCTAGCAGCCATTTCAAAGCCGAAAGTGGCGTTCGGAGCTGATGGGAAGCCAGCGTTACAAATTCCGTTTTTACGCGATCAACGGCTTTTGCTTTCGTAACATCCCGATCGATTTCTACTAAAAACCTGAGTATGCCTTTTTCATCGACCAGAGGGGCAATATGGACTTCAGCGAAATATTCTTCCCCGTTTTTTCGTTCTCCTTTCAGTTCTCCAATAAAGGTTTTGTTCTTTTTTATCACCCTATTCCAAATTTTCTGATATTCGACAGAACCGAGTTTTTTACTCCAGAGAAGCGGTTTTTTCAAAATTTCTCTGCGGGGATAACCGGTAATTTCTTCCGCGGCCTTATTAGCGTAGAGAATTTTCATATTCGCATCGGCAATCATAATATGGTCGGATGCTCCTTCGACCGCCAGTTGGAATTTTTTCAAATCTTCCGCCAGGCGTTGGGAAAAGTTTTTTTGTGATTTCACTTCCTTTAGCATACTACCGATTTCTTTCTTTTGATCTTCTGATTTATTTTTTTGTTTTTCAATTTTTATAAGGTGCTTGCCTATTTTGCCCCGGGATTTTTGTATAACTTTCGCCATATTATTAAAAGCCTCGCTCACTTCTCCGATTTCATCTTTATTTATTACGGAGATTTCATAATCAAAATGCTCCAACTTCATTTCCCGTATTCCTTTTTGAAGTTCGCCAAGGGCATTTTGGACGGAGAAGCGAAGCCTTATTCCGAGAAAAATAGAAACCAGAAAAGTAAATAGGACGCTCAAAATCATAATCTTCCCGGCCTGGGACTCTTTTCTTAGCGCTTGAACTTGCGCGCGTTTTAGGTCTGCTTTTTCTTTCTTTACTGAAAATTTCAGAAGATCGTCGGTTGACGCGAGCAGTGGATTTAATTCTGAAATCTCTTTTTCTTTTGCTGTTTTTTCTTCCCCTTTATCTACCAGTTGGATGATATTCAAAGAAAGATCATTGAGTTCATTAAAAGATTGTTTCAATTCTTCCGGAATTCTTAATTCTGGGATAACACTGAATTTATCTATATATGAGGAACTTTTTCTTAAAAATTTTGCTTCAATTTCCTGTTTTTTAATGTAAAAAATTCCCAGATTTTTTGTGTCTTTCGTTGCTACATAATCCGAAATTGCTCGAAATTTTTGCAGATAATCAACCCTCAATGTTTCCATTTCAAAGGCCTCTTCTGCTTCTTTTTTTATGTTCTCAACAGATTTATTTAATGTCTGAATATAATAAAAGCTTGTCACGCCGATTGTGAATGTAAAAAGCGCAAGGGTTAAAAACCCTAGCGTAATTTTCGTAGCAAGTCGGATGTTGTTAAACATTATATATTTCTTGATTATAGAGTTCTAAAATCTGTACATTATATATTAATTTGACGATAAATTCAAATAAGTTTCCTTGATTATGATTCATGATTCATGATTCATAATTCGAAATATTTCTCTCGAAATTCAACACAATTTTTGAATCCGAGCTTCAATTATCTCCTCGAGAGGTTACAAAATTCTGGTATAACTTTTTGATTCAAAAACCGGCAATTCGGTTTTACAAAATTTCTCGCTGCTTTTAGGATTTGCGTCAGTGGTTAGTCATTAACACTGCACTCCATCGAAAAAAGAGAGTTTCTCTTATTTTCCGTCAGAGAGTTGACTTATGTTTTTCAATGGTGTATAATGACTAGATTTTCTATCTCCTAACCCCTTTAAAAATGAAAATCAAAACAAAAACACTTTCCCAGAAGGTGTTGGGACTCGGTCTAGTTCTGGGACTAAGTGTCTCCCTCCTCTTTCCAGGAGCGGCAGATGCGCGCCTCATCTTTACGACGGAATCTGATGGGGTAAATGCTGACGGATATCACATCGACAACGATGATTCCTCAGTAGACACGGTAGACCTCTTTTTTGGAGCTTCTACTGATGCATTTTTGAAGTTCGACATGACATACGACGGAGGCACTGGAAAATTCGACCTCAGTCATGCACTCGATCTTAGCGGTAATGAATTACTCAACTTTATAGTTGAAAATTCTGAAACGGCTCCAACTTGTGACGCAGCCAGTATTGGTCGACTGTACTACGACACATCAGCATATCCAGCGGATTCGGATGGAGGACAATTACTTTTTTGTACTCTAGACGAACTCGGAGGATATGAATGGGTAGCAAACCGTGACAACAGTGTAACGGCTGCTATGCTTAACGCAGACACTGCTGGCCTTGGTTTGATTCAGGCTGGTGATGGAAGCTTACAAGTAAACACGGATGGAGTGACTTTGGAACTTAATGGTGACGAAGTACGAATTAAAGAGGAAGGTGTGACAACTCTCGAGATTGCAGATGATACCATCCAGCTTATTGACATGGGTGACAGTTCAGTTGCATCCGCAGAGATCGTAGACGAAAGCGTTGAATTCGTTGACGTTAAAGCACGAAGCATCGTAGATGAGCTTTCTCCGGAATTCCAAAATATGACGCTTTGGGCAGATACAACTGCACCGGATCAGCATGTTGGTACCATGGAAGCAGATTATGATGTAGCCGATGACCGAAGTTACTACAAATGGTCAACTAACAAAGACGAAGTTGATAACTCTTTGCATAGTTATACTATTGTTCTTCAGTATGGTCTTCCTGAAAATTTCATCGAATGGGCTGATACGAATCAGATCAAAATGGATATTAGGACTCACACAGATTCTATCGCAGACAACAAACTTGATGTTGCAATGATAGATACGGATGAAACAGGAATAACCCTGACATCAGGAGGAAGTGATATTGTGAGTTCTGTAGCTGATGATTGGGAAACAGTCAATATTACCTTTGATGAAAATCAAGTGGATGCACACTGGGAACCAGGACTTCCTATCGTTTTGAGGATCAAAATGTCTTCAAAATCAGATGTTGCAGGCGCTGTTATTACTCAACACCCTGTATATCTTGGAAGGATCCAATTCTACTATGACGTTAAATAAGATATTTATCCTGAAATATCGAGTTTAATAACTCGTAGTTCCCAAAAACCCCTCGCCTCTGGCGGGGGGTTTTTAAAAAATCCTTGCATTTAATTGTCTTATAGTGTATAATATAGCATTGATTGAATAAAAAAATGAAAATTAATACAAAAACAGTTGTGAAAAAAATGCTGGGGCTTGGTCTTCTAATGGGGCTTAGCGTCTCTCTGCTATTTTCGGAAACGGTTGATGCGCGCCTCATTTTTACGACAGAAGGAGACGGATTGAATGCTGATGAATATCACATCGATTATGATGATTCTGCCGTTAGTGAAGTGAAACTTTTTTTCGGAGGGCCGGTTAGCGATTCTTTTTTGTCTTATGATAAAATCAGTGAGACATTCTATTTTAGCAAGGCTCTTGACCTTAACGGACAACAACTCATTAATTTTGTCGTAGAAAATGCAGATACGGCTCCGACTTGTGATGAGGATAATATTGGGCGAATGTACTACAACACGTTAGACTATGATGAAGGTCCGCCGGAAGATCATCCTGAAGGAGGGCAATTGCTCTTTTGTACTCTTGATGTAGATGGTCCACCGGATACTTATGAATGGGTAGCAAATCGGGATAACAGTATAACCGCTGCCATGCTTAATCCGGACACAGCGGGCTTGGGTTTGATTCAGTCTGGAGATGGAAGTCTACAAGTAAACGTTGAAACTGGTGATGATGCTACATTGATGATTGAAGATGATATGGTAAAGATTAGAGAGGTTCGATCTGAACACATAGAAGATGACACGATCACTATTGACGATATCGGAACTGATGCGGTCGGAGCAGATGAAATTGTGGATGGCAGCATAACTCTTGACGACCTTCAGGTGAGAAGCATTACAGATATTCTAAATCCGGAATTTCAGAATTTAACGCTGTGGACTGATCCTGCAGAGGAACATGTGGGTACTATGGAAGCAGATTATGACACCACTAATGATAGAAATTACTATAAATGGTGGACCACAAAAGGGAAAGGTCTTGAAAATGAACAATCTTATTATTTGATTCTCCAATATACCATTCCTGATAATTTTATTGAATGGGAAGCTACTGATCAGATTGAACTTGATATGATGACAGACGATGGTGCGACAAGCCACAATAAAGTAAATATTTATCTCTCAGATATAGGTCAAGACGCTGTAACTCTTACCGGAGCAACAAATCTGACAAGCGGAGGAATATGGGACACAAAAACTATTTCTTTTGATCCGAATCAAATGTTAATTGATTGGGCAGCGGGAGAAGATATCACCCTGAAGATTAAAATGACATCAAAAGCCACCTGGGTAGGAGACGTTGTGACACCTCATCCTGTATGGATCGGAAAGATTAAGATGTACTACAAAGTGAAGTAGGGGCAAGAACAAAAATATTTATATTCCATTATGATACCTGATAAAACACCTCACGGCTTCTTTCAAATAAAGATGATACGGGAAAATATTATAACAATCCGTAATGGACTCAATTAATTTCATCTTCTCTCGGGCTCGTTTCGAAATTTTAAATTCCGCCTTATTCGGTTCTACAGCCCAGATGATATTTTCCGGCATTTGAGCTGACTGCGAAACAAAAAAACAAAAAACTGATTTCACAAATTCCTGAAGTTTGGCATGTTGGAACAAAAGATAGTCAGCCTTTTCTTCATAAGTGAGGGGGAACGCACCTTCCACTCTTTTTTTATGATAGTCGGCCAGATTTACCACTTCTGCGGGAGTACTATCTTCCGGAGAAGAAGGGATGCCCATTTCTTTCTTTTTTGAATTTACTTTTTTTGGCGTATTTCCGGCGTTCAGAACCTTCACTGTGTCGGATTTTTCTGCTGCTTTAATTGATTCTTCTCTTTTTAGTTCATGCAACTCTTCATTGCCGATACTAGATTCAGGATTTAAAAGGCTTTCAATGTCCCGGATTGTTTCCAGCAAACAAACAGACACATGGCTATGATACCCTCCGTCTTCAAAAAAAAGTGAGATAATTTTCCCCCTGGCGGTTTTGTCCGGAACATCTTTAGCAAAAAGCAGTTCCAACTCCTTAGAGGAATAATCCCGTATTTCGTTTTGATTCAGGCGAAAAAAACTGTCCCGAGAGGTTTCAGGAATTTCAAGCTTCGGTCCTTCGGTTATCTCTATCCCCAAATCTTGCAAATCCTTTTGGGATTGTGTGATTGCTTTAACAAGCCGTAAGGTTCCTTTTTTCTTCGACTTTTCCTTTTTTTTAAAAGCAAAATTACGATCGATCGCGGCAAAATAAGAAAGTAATTCCAACCGGCCGTGGCGGCCTAATTTGTTGAGTACTCTTCTGCCTAGAGCGATATTATCATCCCTGTTTAATTTTTGTATTTGTTGTTCCAAAGCGCCCATAGCTTGTGTTTAAAGAAACATAAGCTTATAATATAAGCTAAGAAATATTTAATGCAACTTGTTTTTTACATACACCTACAACTTTCGGGTAATTCCTTTTTTACAGCGCTAGAGAATTTCAGATTGACATAAAACTTAA
>CAYVJW010000054.1:0-10336 GCA_964451885.1 uncultured Candidatus Peribacteria bacterium
TAGATGATGTGAAGCTGTGATGAAATTGTTCAAGTTATTTTGTCTCTCGCCCTTACTGTTCGTTGCTCACTACTCACTGTCCCCCCTCAACTCCTCAAGTTTTTCCAAAAACTCAGGCACTCCCGGATATTTTTCCAAGCCTTTTTCGAGGATTTGGATGGCTTTTTGCATGTCATTCGGGAAATGCAAGGCATAGGCCCAATAAACACTCGGGTGAATTTTTTCGGAAGAATCGATAAGTTTTTCGTACATTTCCGTCCCCTCTTCCCTCATCCCGTTATGTATGAAAAAATCAGCTATAGCCGAAAGTTGTGAAGAATCCAGTTTATCTTCCCCAAACTTTTCCAGCATATTTGCAAATATGCGCTTTGCTTCCTCTATATTCCCAAGATGCCAGTTCATGACCGCCAGTCGGAAATGTACTGCCGGGTCATCAGGCAGTTTTTCGTAATATTCCTGAGAGATTTCGTCTAATTTATTATAGTTCCCAGTTATACTATAAAGATAGATCAATGCTTTGTATTTATCCGCTCCATTTTCTATAGCCGTTTCAAATTGCATAATGGCATTCAATAATTCAGCAAAAATCCTGAAGTTCTGATGTAAAAACTCCGAGTTTATATCATTCGCACTCTTATTTATTGTTTTGAGCATTGCGTTGGTTTTTTGCATGTATAATGCGCCCAGCACTTCATTTACTTCGGCATCCCTTGGAACTTGTTCCCTTGTTTTTTCCCAATAGTGAATGCCTTTAGATAAGAGTTCTATGATCTGCTCAATCGGCGCTGCTTTCGCGAGCCGCATTCTTTCAGCATGCGAAGCAAACTCCTGTCCGAGCCCGGCGTAATGCCAATTTTCTTCCGGATAATCTTTGGCCAGTTTTTCTTCAATTTCATAGGTTTTTGCAATATCTCCTTCCTGAAGCGCCATACTTATAGGAAATATATATTGCTGTTGTATGACTCTATAAATACTGGCTCTTACCAGCATCTCTACGCACTCGCCAAATTGCATTTCAGCACAAAGATTCGGTTCTTGAGGAATTCCAGACAGATTATCTGTTATTACCTGCCCGACTCTTTTGAAAACTTTGTAGGATTCCTCATCCACTAAGCCTGTGCGCCCTTCCGGTTCTTCCGTGACAGGAGGAGATTCAGCCGCCTTTGTCGGGAGTTCTCCCGGCATTGCCGCACAAGCTCCGGAAAGGAAAGGGAGGGTAAGAAAGGCGGATGATTTTGGGTATTTTTTCATTTCGAAATTTAACGAATATCTTCTTGATACTCGATGAGGAGGGGGAAGTCAAAAAACTTGCAAGTAATTAAAAAAAAATTGCCAAAAAAATGTTGCATTCTAAAATCCTATTGCTAAATTTTTGTTATATTCAAAATTTCTGATTCATGATTACCGTAAAACATCTTCAAAAAGATTATGGCACTCTTCGAGCGCTAAATGATGTCAGCTTCACCGCCCATAAAGGAGAAATATTGGCGTTACTGGGTCCAAACGGAGCCGGAAAAACTACGGCCATGAGAATATTGACCGGATTTATTGAACCGGACAGAGGTACAGTAGAGATAAATGAGGAGCTGTTGGGGAAGAATTCTTTAGTGGAGATTCAAAACAAAATCGGGTATCTTCCTGAAAATGCCCCTCTTTATCCGGATTTAAACGTTTATGAGCATTTGGATCTGGCGGCTTCTGTCCACGGGATTACGGGGGCGGAAAAGGAAAAATCTATTCGGCGTGTAGCCGATACATGTGGGTTGGTGGATAAAATGTATTTTGAAATTTCCGAATTATCAAAGGGGTATAAACAGCGAGTCGGTTTGGCCCAAGCGTTAATCCATGACCCTGAAATCCTTATTCTTGACGAACCGACGACTGGCCTTGATCCGAACCAGATTATCGAAATCAGGAGTTTTATTGATTCTTTACGGAAAGGGAAAACGATCATCCTCTCTACCCATATCATGCAGGAAGTAGAAGCCTTAGCCGACCGCGTAGTGGTTATCAATAAAGGTAATCTGGTAGCCGAAGGATCTCCCGATGAGTTGACCCGGGGACATAACTCTTCCCACAGGACCCGAATTATTATAAAGGGTTGTCCCCATGTAACAAAAAACCGCCTCAGGGAAATTCAAAACCTCGAGGATATATTGGAAGAAACAACTCCTCAAAAGGAAGTTTTTGTTTTCAGTGTCTTTACTGCGGAAGATCGGCGCGCTGAAATAGCCAGGCAAATCGTACAGGCCGATATAGACCTTCTGGAGATGATAACAGATAAACAGAGAATGGAGGAGGTGTTTCAGGAACTGACAAGATAGTCGGTAGAACTTAGTTTTCTAAAAAAAATGAAATCTAATTATCAAAAACTACAAATTTGGCAAAAATCTTTTCAGCTGTCTTTAGAAATATATGAAGTGACAAAAGATTTTCCAAAAGAAGAAATATTCGGTTTAACAAGCCAAATGAGGAGAAGTGCCGTTTCTATTCCTAGTAATATTGCAGAAGGTGCAGGTAGAAATACGAAAAAAGATTTTGCACATTTTCTAAGCATTTCCAAAAGCTCTGCCAATGAACTGGAAACTCAAATATTGATAGCAGAAGGGTTAAAATACATAGGATCAGAAAAATCTGAAAAATTACAGTCAGATATTCAGGAAATATTAAGAATGATTACAAAATTCATTCAAAATCTAAGTTCTACCAACTAAGTTCTACTAACTCTTCATATCATGGAAAAATTCACCGCCCTCGTTATCAAGGAATTAAGAATTTACTTCAATTCTCCTATTGCTTATATTTTTCTGATAGCTTTTCTTGCTTTTTCATCCTGGTTCTTTTTTCGGACTTTTTTTCTCATCGGGCAAACGGAGATGAGAGGTTTTTTCGGGATACTGCCCTGGGTGTTTCTTTTTTTGATTCCTGCTCTCACCATGAGGATATGGTCTGAAGAATATCGACAGGGTACTATTGAAACGCTGTTTACTTCTTCTGTTTCCCTACCTCAGGCGGTTTACGCGAAAGCCGTAGCTTGTTTTATTTTTCTTGGAATAAGCCTTCTTCTGACGCTTTCCATTCCTTTTACGCTAAGTCTGGTCGGGAAACTTGACTGGGGGGTAGTATTTACCGCTTACGGAGGTGCTTTGCTTTTGGGAATGGCTTATATAGCGCTGGGGCTATTTATGAGTGCCCTTACCAATAATCAGATCGTTGCGTTTATTCTTACGTTGCTCATCGCTTTTTTCTTTTTTATAATCGGCGAACCTTTTGTTACTTTCTCTCTCCCGGGAACTGTCGTCTCTCTCTTTGAGTTTTTGGGTTTAGGTGCCCATTACGGGTCAATTATTCGAGGGGTGATAGATACGAGGGACATAGTGTATTATGCTTCGTTTATTGCTTTCTTTTTGTTTTTGAATGTGCAGGTACTGGAAGCAAAAAGATAATGATTAAGAAAGCGCGGTCGAGCGGCCCCGCGCCTTCTAAACTCTAAATTCTAACTTCTAAATTAAAATGATTCGATCCCTGAATATCCTCACGGCATTTCTCGTTATCATCGGCCTTAATATCATTTCTTACCAGTTTTTTACGCGGTTTGATTTTACGGAGGGGCAGATTTATACGCTTTCGGATTCGTCCAAAGAAATTGCAAGATCATTGCCTGTGGACCTTTCGGTTAAAGTTTTTTTATCGGAAAACCTTCCCTCTCAAGTGGCTAAGGTTCGACAAGATCTGAAGGACTATCTAGATGAGTATGTAGCTCTTTCTGAAGGTAAGTTGAAGATAACTTATACAGACCCGGCAAAAAAGGAGGAAAGTGCGCAGCTTGCCATGCATTTTGGTATTCCACCTTTACAACTACAGGTCCTTAAAAAAGACCAACGACAAACTATAAAGGCTTATATGGGATTAGCGGTGTTTAAGGAAAAAGAAGAGGAAGAAATTGAGGAGGAGATTGATCCGACAGATCCGCTTGCAAAGTATGAAAAACACGAAACCATCCCGATTCTTACCCAATTGAATAATTTTGAATATGATTTTACTTCCGCCCTGAAGAAAGTCAGTTCTGTAGAAGAGAAAACTGTTGGCTTTTTAACGGGGCACAAGGAACATCAGCTTCTTCCAAAATACATGCGGATGAATCCTTTCGTTGAAATTGAACAGAGGATGGATTATAACCTGCAGGAAGTTCTCAAAAAAAATTATAACGTAAAAAGTGTCAGCCTCACAGAAGAAGAAAATACCCTTGAGGATATAGATACCCTGGTAATTGCTGGACCCCAGGAAGCCTTGGCTGACAAAGAAAGCGCTGCAATTAAAGAATTTGTAAAGAACGGAGGAAACGCCGTATTTCTTATAGATCAAATCGATATAGGAAAAGGAATGATTACTAGTAAAATAAAAGATAATTTTTCCAATCTTTTGGATCACTGGGGCATATCCGTTGATGTTTCCCTCATAAAAGATTCCAGCCATACATATTCTTCTTTTTCCAAGGGGTTTTTCTCCTTCACTCTCCCCTACCCTTTCTGGTTGAAAGTCAAACACCTCAACAAAGAAAATTCTATAACTTCCCAGCTCGAATCATTCGTGCTTCCCTGGGTAAGTCCTCTTTCCATTGAAGAAAGGGAGGATGTAATCATCGATACATTGGCTTATACTTCTGAAAGATATGCTTTGGCTAAAGCTGAAGTAGAAGTTCCGGAGACAGAAGAAGGGGGATTAGAAATTAAAAATGAGAAATCCCCCTCCGCTGAAGCTACGGAGGACAGGTTAGAAATGCAAGAAGATGAAGAACTTTCACTTGATGCTGAGGATAAAAAAGAAATAAAAGAAGTAAAGACAGTGCTTCAGGAAAGACCGATCAATCTTGATCCCCAACAGAATTTTGGCATTGCCAGATCCGGCAAAGACCCTCTTCCCCTCGCTGTTATAGCACAAAAGAAAGGAGACGCGGGAAAAGTTTTTGTTATGGGGGATTCTGACTTCATAAAGCAGGATTTCATGATGCAGTATTCGGAAAACCTGATATTCTTTTTGAACATTGTTGATGCTTTTACCCTTGGGGATGAGCTTATTTCTATACGGTCAAGGTCTGTAACTGACCGGCCGATTTCCGAACTTACCCAATCGCAGAGAAATTTTATTCGATGGGGAAATATTATTTTGCTGCCGTTATTGGTGGTAATATTTGGGCTTTTGAGGAAGGCTTTGAGGAATGCGAGAAAGAAAACATTGTAATTAATATTTAATAAAATGATTAATACAAAAATAACATCAGCCTTCATAATTTTCTTCTTAAATACTACAGTACATGCTCACCTCGGGGCTCATGATGTTGGTTTTTTTGAGGGAGTAACTCATTTCCTGGCTGATCATTATTTATTGATTCCTTTAGTTATTATCGGATTTCTGGTAGGTTTTCGGAAAATAATGTAGATTTTTAACAAAATGGAATTATTAAAAGATCGTTACGAAGCAAAAGCTACACATACGGCTATTGTTGGGAGTATTCGAATCAATGCTCCCTCTTCAAAAGCGTTAGCAGCCGCTAAGGATTACTTGGAAACTATGCAAGAAATTCATGAAGAAACAATAAAGGCCGTTAAAAAGCAAAAGCAACAAGTAAACGAAATAACATCAGACAATAATGAGGAACTGCGTGTAAATGCGACAAAAACTTTAAATGATGAAACTATTACCTCATTAGAAGACCCGGCAAGATTTATTAAGGTGCTGAACCGAGCTTTAAAAAGAAACTTAGAAAGAAATATGAAGTATGCCGGGGTATCTTTTGATTCAGCGCCGATAAATAGTGGCTATGCTATATCTAATGGAAGGTGTGATTGTGCTTTTGATTTTTCTTTTGAACTATGACTAATATCAGAAACTTCTGCATTATTGCCCACATCGACCACGGGAAATCGACTTTGGCTGATCGTTTTTTGGAAATCACGGGAACCATCGATAAGCGGGAAATGAAGGAACAGCTTCTTGATACTATGGATCTGGAACGGGAACGGGGGATTACTATTAAGCTTCAGCCCGTGCGGATGGCTTGGGAAGGCGTTCAATTAAATCTTATCGATACGCCGGGACATGTGGATTTTTCATATGAAGTGTCACGGAGTTTAGCGGCTTGTGAGGGAGCGGTGCTGGTGGTAGACGCTACGCAAGGGATTGAGGCTCAGACACTTGCTAATGTTTATCTGGCTATGGAACATGGGCTGGAGATTATTCCTGTTCTGAATAAGATTGATCTTCCGGCCGCCGAACCCGAACGCCGGGCCGAGGAGATTGAAAAACTTCTCGGGTTCTCAAGAGAAGAAATACTTCTCGTTTCCGCCAAGGAAGGAACTGGTATTACTGAATTATTGAATAAAATTATTGATCAAGTTCCGCCTCCTGAAAAAAATCAGGTCTTTGCCTCGAATCCTGAAGTTTTTACGAATAATGATACCAAGGCTTTGATTTTTGATTCTTCTTTTGATACATACAGAGGCGTAGTCAGCAGTGTGCGGGTTTTTTCCGGGGAAATAAATAAGGGAGATAAGCTGAAATTACTAAGAACGGGAAGAAATATTGAGGCACTTGAAGTCGGATTCTTAGCTCCAAAATATAGTCCAACGAATGAAATAAAAAAAGGAGAGGTGGGATACATTGTTACGGGACTGAAGAATGTGGTGGATGCGAGGGTTGGGGAAACGGTGTGGAAATCTATTCGTAGAGACACGCCGCGGCGTGTCTCTACAGACGAACATCCATCTCCCCTTCCCGGTTACTCTGAAGTGACTCCTTTTGTTTTTGCGGGGATTTATCCGATTAATGGGGATGATTTTCCTTTGCTGAGAAAAGCACTGGAGAAGCTTTCGCTTAATGACGCTGCCCTGAAATATGATCCGGAGCAGTCTGGAGCGTTGGGGCATGGGTTTCGGGCGGGATTTTTGGGACTACTTCATCTGGACATTGTGCAAGAACGGCTTGAACGGGAATTTGATTTGGATATTTTGGTGACGGCTCCTTCCGTGTCTTATGAAATCGTGAGAAACGATGGTTCGGTGGAAACTATTTCCAATCCCGGAGAATTGCCGGATGCGGGTTCGTACCAGGAAATCCGGGAACCGTGGATGAAGATCAATATTCTTTGCCCTTCAGATCAAATCGGAAGTATCATACAGCTTTGTACTGACCGTCGGGGACTTTCAAAAAATATCCAGTACACTTCTGAAAATAGGGCTGATTTAACTTTTGAAATCCCTCTCGCTTCCATCATTACTGACTTTTATGATGATTTAAAATCTGCTTCCTCTGGCTACGCCTCTATGAGCTATGAACCGATTGGTTTAAGGGCCGGACATCTCGTACGATTGGATATTCTAGCGGCGGGTGACAAAGTCGATGCCCTTTCCCAGATTGTCCATCGGGACCAGGCTTATTCTATCGGATCTAAATGGTGTGAAAAACTAAAAGGAATTATCCCGAAAGCCCAGTTTGCCATTGCAATACAGGCGGCTATCGGGTCGAATATCATTGCCCGGGAAACAATCTCGGCTTTGCGGAAAGATGTGACGGCGAAGTTATACGGGGGGGATGTTACGAGGAAGCGAAAATTACTGGAAAAGCAGAAAAAAGGGAAAAAACGGCTGAAACAGTTTGGGAAAGTGGATATTCCGCAGGATGCGTTTTTTGCGATGATGAAGAAGTGATGGACAGTTAACAATAAGAGTGAATTTTATATGTAAGAAATTTGCGTAAATATTGTACATATGTATAACACATATATATTATAATTTTTAAAAAGATGCATACAGCTCGACTTACCACCAATATTCAATCTTCACTTATGAATTTTTTGATTTCCGAATCTCAAAAATCTAAAAAAACGAAACGTCAAGTCCTGGAAGAAGCAATCGAATGGTATAAAACAGAAAAATTAAGAAAAAAAATGATTGAAGCGGGGAATCAATTAGCAGACAGTGAAGAAATGGATGAGTGGATTTCTATTGCTAACAATCCGGCAAATCTATGAAAAAATATGATATTGTCCTGGCCAATCTTAATCCTACAAAAGGTTCTGAACAAAAAGGCACTAGACCTTGCCTAGTACTTCAAAATAATGCCATTAATGCTTCAAGGATAAAAACAGTAACTATTGCCCCTTTCAGCAGTTCTATTAAAAATATTCCATGGGCTTTGATTATTACCCCGGATAAAATTAATAATCTCGAAAGCTTATCGCGGATTGAATTAAGCCAAATCCGTACTATTGATAAAACCCGAATAGTGAAACATTTGGGAAGCCTTGATGCAAAATATCAGGAAGAACTCCGGGAAAAAATGATTTTGTTTTTTGATCTTTTTGATAAGTTTTAGGGGCTGCTGAACAGCAGCCCCTGTGCAGTTCGAAAACAAAGTTGCCCGGGAGATCAGCTTTTTTCAGTCGTGTCCCCCTGTTGGATAAATTTGATAAGTTCTCTCGCTTCCTCTGCGTTTCCTCCGTAGTACCCCTTGTTGACACGATACTTCATCACCCAATACCAGAGCCAAAATCCAACAATGAGTCCCAAACATACCCAGAGTCCACTCCAGTCAACTTTTTGTGGAAGGAAATAGAGGCCGCACAGACCATATATTGCCATGCCGAGCCCCAGCAATACCGTGGAAAAGACAGTGTTCTTAAGCGTTTTCCGAAGCAGCAGCTTGGAAATGCACTCGACGATTTGTTTGTTCTCATCCATTTTTCTTGCTCCCTTGAGGTTGGAGAAACATCAAAAATCAGTAAATTAACAACTTTGTTAAAGACCTTTTATATAAATCGTGCTTCTGAGATAATTCAAAGCATGATTATTTATTCAAAGTTTAATTTTTTTATATTTATGTCAACTTTGTTTTTTATTGATTTTATGATATAATAAAATGATGCAAAACACAGCCATAAAAATTGTTGAGAAACTTCAAAAGAAAGGATTTCAGGCTTTCTTTGCCGGGGGGTGCGTGCGGGATTTGATTTTGAAGAAGGATCCGGAGGATTTTGATATTGCGACGAATGCTAAACCTGAGGAAATCGAGCATCTCTTCGAGAACACTTACTCGGTGGGGAAACATTTTGGAGTGATTTTAATCAAAGAAAATGAGCATCTTTTTGAAATCGCGACTTTCCGTTCGGATTCTGGGTATTCCGATGGGCGAAGGCCAGATTATGTAACTTTTACGGATGCGAAAGAAGATGCTTTGCGACGAGATTTTACGATCAATGGGATTTTTTATGATCCGGTAGCAGAGGAATTTCATGATTTTGTGGATGGAAAATCAGATCTAAAGAGAGAAATGCTTCGATTTATCGGTGATCCGGATAAAAGAATACGGGAAGATCATTTGCGGATTATTCGGGCAGTGCGGTTTAAAAACCGGTTTCACTTTGCTTATCAAGCGGAAACAAGAGCCTCCGTAAAAAAACATGCTTCTTTGATCCTGAGCGTTTCGGCTGAAAGAATTTACGAAGAGTTGAATAAAATAATTATTCATCAATCGAGAAAACAAGCTTTTGAAGATTTAGACCGGTTCGGGATTTTGGAAAAAATACTGCCGGAAGTCCATACACTAAAAAAAGTGCCGCAGGACGAGGTATATCATTCTGAGGGAAATGCTTTTAAGCACTCGCTTTCTGCCCTTGCCCATATAGCTCCGGGGGTAAATCCGGAAGCTTGTTGGGCTGTCCTACTTCACGACATCGGAAAAACGCAGACTGTAAAATACTGTGATAATCGAATCCATTTTTACGGCCATCAGGAGGCCGGGCTGGAAATAGCTAAAAAATTATTGAAACGGTTGAAATTTTCCGGGGCCACCCAAAAGAAAATCCTTTGGCTTATCCAGCATCATCACCTCTTCGATCAGTTTCATAAGATGAAACGCTCCACGAAACTGCATTACTTCGATAATCCTTACTTTTCCGATCTTTTGGAGGTTTACCATGCGGATCTTTTGGGATCCATTCCGAAGAATTTTTCCAAACGTAAGAAGGCGGAGGAGGATTTTTATGAGATTAAGGCGGAATTTGAGACGGCTCATGTAGAACGCGCCCTCCCCTCTCATCTTCCGGAGTTGCTAACGGGGGAAGAAATCATGAAAATCCTAAAAATTCCCGCCGGGCCGAAGGTGGGGGAGATAAAGGGGAGATTGCGGGAGTTACAATTGGAGAAGAAGATTATGACGAAGGAAGAGACTGTGAAATTTCTTCAGAACCAGCAGACAAAATTTCAATTTAATTTATCCCATAATCGTATCCGCCCAAAATTCCAGGGCAGTGAATAATATTTGTATTCGGACGTAAAAA
>CAYVJW010000055.1:0-10249 GCA_964451885.1 uncultured Candidatus Peribacteria bacterium
AAAGCCTTGCGCAAAAGCTTATTCATTGTATACTTATTATTTTTCGGTTAATATTGCGATAAATCTAAAAAGTACTTAGATAGGATTACTAGCTTGATTACAAATGTTATTCAAAAAAACGCTCATTTTCACTATCCTGTTTCTCGCAAACATCGTTTATGCGGTTGAGATGCAGCCCTTTTTTCCAGATGTAACTCCTAACGATCCGGCTTATAAAGCGATTGTAAAATATACGCAACAAGGGACTTTTAGTGGGATTGATGGAAGAGCGGAATTGGATGATGTTATTACAAAAGAACATGCAACGTTCTTTCTTTTGAAGGTATTGGGAATAGCAAAGCCTACTATCGAAACAGCTATTGGAAAGGATATTATAAGCTCCCCCCCTCCCTCTGATCAACTTTTAGACCATGCTACTTGGGTAAAAATGTTGGGTACAGCTTTTAATGTTCCCTTGGGAAATTCCGCAGAAGGACAACCTTGGTATGTAGCTCCTTATGTTGTTGCTCAAGGAATTAATGCGATAGAAGATGAAAAACCATTTGACTTAACTTCCAGACGTTTTGTACTTCGATCAACAGACCTTTATGAACGGATATTTGGAGCTAAAAATGCCACTAGTATAATGGACGAACAGGAACTGCGATTAATGAAAATACGGGATATGTTAATAAATCCACAGTCAACCAATGATGCCATTGAAAAATTAGTTTGGAAAAATATCCTAACAGCCGAGGAAGTACCGGATAATACTCGAATAAAATCCATTAAATATTTAAATATGAGCGCACTGGTACTTTTTGAAATAAGAAAATATCCAAACGAATCCAAAAAGGCAGAAAGGCAGGCTCGAGTAGCGTTTTTTGTCGAACGTGCTACAACAGCCCTTCCTGACGTAGGCCCTTTCGCCCAAGACTTGTTGAAAATAGCGCAGAGATAAGCACAGCTCCAACACAAAAAAGCCCTTCTTAAAAAGGATTACTTTACCATGTCGAAAAAATCTAATTATTGCCTGGAGAAATAAAACTTAATAATTATCTCAGCTCTTTGTGTAATTGAGCTAATACAGATTATTCATAAATAGGCCAAAAGATTCAATAAAATTTATATTGATAAAAAATTTTAAAATTTGTAATGTCTAAAAAATCCAGGATTTAATCTGGAATATTGGAAGTACGTAATCATGTTCTAAAAAATACGAATTTTTATTCCTAAAGATAAAATTCGAGAGGAGGAAATACAGAATACTGGAGGTCGGCCGCGATAACGGACTACCGAAAGTATGGAGCCATTCCCGACAAGGGGCATTAGCTCAGCTGGCTAGAGCGCGTCCATGGCATGGATGAGGTCAAGGGTTCAAATCCCTTATGCTCCACCATTGTATGACAAATTAGCCTTCTCCAATGTGGAGTAGGGCTTTTTGTATGTAAAACTAGCTAATTTCCCATCTTTGACTTTCAGTTCTAAGAAGAGATTTTCCGCAATTACTCGTTTTTGCTCGAATGTTGCGTTTTGCCAGTAAAGATGGGCTTTTTGCATGAGTTCTAACCAACGAGTCAAATCTTGAGTCCAAGCGTGGTTGGCTTGGTTAATATGGTTCTCTTTTTCATGCTCTGCGTTGAAACGTTTTTGAAGTTGTGCCATTGCTTCGTCATGCTCCTCTTGCATAGCCCTTATTCTTTTTTGATTTGGGTTTTTAAGCCTTCCAAGAGCTGCGGTAAATTCTGAGGTCTTTTGTTTCATCTGACGACGCAAATGCCCTTTAGTTGCCGCTATGCGTTTCAAATCGGTTGAGCGTACCTGTTTTTTTATTTGATGTTGCTTCTCAAGACTTGCGAGATAATAAGTAAACTCAACTTTTGTAAGTTTGAACCCTTTTTTAATTATCTTGCCGATTTCATTAAATAAAGCTGTACCTGTAATTCCTTCATTTTTAGCCTTTTTCTTCGATTGACTGTGGGCTTTGTTTGCTTTGCATGTTGAGTTGTAACAGTAGTAATATGCGTATCCCTTCTTGTTTTGTGGTGTTAATGGTCCATCACAATGTCCACAGAAAATTTGCCCTCGAAATGGAAGGTCATCATGAGTTTTGGCTTTGATATTAGCCTTTTTATCATTTACGAGTTGAACTTGGTCAAATACCTCCTTGAGAACAACAGGCGTAAATGTCACAGGCTCCCCATCATCGTCTTTAACTGTTCTTCCTGAAATATCTTTGCTACCCCAACCCATTTCCATTAAGCCGTAGTAGAAGGGGTCATGCAGATATCCTTTTCTTGTTTTACTACCGCTTAGCTTTTGCTTTGTCATTTTTCCACGCTTTCCCTGTTTAGTAATGAATCCTTTTCTGTTTATCTCTGTTGCAATCTTCTCTAAGGTGTAGCCTTTAAGTCTCAAGTTGAATGCCATTTGTACGGTTTCAAATTCTCCCATGAGAACGCCATTGCCTTCGTGGGGAATTGGAAACTTCGCACGTTTACGAGTACCATCTGGCAGAGTTTTTAGTAAACTGGTATACCCAAACTTGTCTACAAATAGCCATTCACCTTCATCAAAAAATCCTTTGTACATACCTCGTAATACATTTTTTCGGAGGCGAAGGGAGTACCCCATAGCACGAGCAAATTCCATCATTAGATACTCAACCCCTGTATCGTCTTGGTTAAAATGATACGTTGCAAACTGGAAATCCATAATATCCTTATCCAAAAATAACTGGATAAGAATACCAGCTTCCATTGCATTTCTGCTAAGCCTGTCAGGCGCCCATGCAAGCACTCCTAGTGATTTTTTACTGGTACTCAAATGTTCAAGCATTTTCTTAAACTCACTACGTTTGCTTGGTGTTTTTGCGGACACTTGTTCTTCGTATGTTGCAACGATTTTAAGGTCTCGTGTTCGTGCAATATGCTCGCAAACCTCTCTCTGCTGTTCTATTGAAACTTTATCTATACGCTCTTGCTTCTCTTCGTCTTCATCAACCTCTACGCCATTCTTCTTTTTTCTTTTTATGGACCGCCGAAGATACAAGATGTAGCCATCTGCTTTTTCATTTTCGTACTCATCTAAGAGCTTACGCCAATCTAATTTTTCTTTAGTATTCGACATTTCATTGAGCTATGACTTAGTACAGTTCTAATTGTACTACCTTGTTCTCACTTTGTTAAGGTTTGTCAGGAAATAAATTAGAACTGGGTGTAGGTACGTTAAAAGAATCTCCTGTATGCTTCATAATTACGTTTTACAGCTCGTTAAGCACACACAAGGTGTATTTGTATGTTTTGTATCTACAAATCTGCTAGAAGTCTGAATTTAGCTCGTCAACATTTCACTAACCTTGCTAACTGGTGCTTTGAACTCAACATCATCAAATTCATCAAAGTGTTTTGCTCCGCATTTAATTTTCATACGTTCAGCTTCTCGTAACTCATCTAAATTTGTTGTCCCCTTACTTTCGGCTACAAAGTAGACTCGCTTATCTGCTTCAAACACTACCGCCCAGTCTGGATTGTATGACCCGATAGGTGTTTCAATTTTGAACCAATACGGGAGCTTGATGTAAAACTTCACATCTTCATTGGCTTCCAAGTCTTTTGCAAACTTATTTTCAATCTGTGAATCACATACCACATAATCGTAAAGTGTTTTTTCAGGATTGTTCACCTTAAACATACTATCGAAGTATCCTTCAAGTTCTTCATTTTCAAACTCTCTCATCTCCCATACTTCACCAGCTATCTTTTCATACTTAATGCCGTCCACCATCATTTTACTTAGGACTGCATTGATTCGAGTTGAAGCAATATCCATAAACTGCTGTGGATTCTTAAAAATATCTGAAACTCTACCTGAGGCTTCAATTATCTTGAGGATAGTATCTTTTGTAAGACGTGTCTTGCCCTGAATGTATCCTAAAATATCTGGAATACTGGTCATTTGAACCTCTACCCGTTTTTCTCGGACACTCGATAATCCTGTATCTACCCCTTCTCTTGTAATATCTAATCGTGCTTTGAAACTTCTAATCTTTGGTACGGTTATTACCATTGACTCAAATTCTTTTGCAGACTGTTTAATCAATTCCGAAGTGTCGTACTGTACATGATAACGAGTTCTATGTTTGATTTTGTTCCACAAGTCTTTGAAATTTTCATCAAGCTGGTAGCCCTTCTTTAGTCCGACAGTAGTCCTCTTATTTTTGTCTTTAACACGTCCCTTGAAATCTACACCGCATTCTTGTTCAATCTCAGTTTGTAAGGTTCTAGCGAAGTCCTCATAACTCTCATTTGCTGTTACGGTTAGGATATTCACATTATCATCAAATATACGTACCCCTTCTTGATTAACAGGCAGGCGTAATCCTCGTCCAATTTCCTGACGTTTTTTCATTTCTGAACGTGATTCATTCAAAGTACAGATTTGAAATACGTTTGGACTATCCCACCCTTCACGAAGTGCCGAATGAGAAAAGATAAAACGTAGAGGTTCTTTCATTGATAAAAGTTTCTCCTTATCCTTCATAATCAAAGCATACGTATCATCATCAGCCTGAGTGTTTCCCTTAGTATCCTTGAGGATTCCTTTTTTGTCCTGAGAAAAATATCCATTGTGTACCTTCTCAACATCGTGTGCTATGAGGTCTTTGTATTTTGGATTACGAGAAATTTCTTTGAATGATTCCTCGAACCACTCTGCAAATTTACCTTTAAGGGCTTTACCGTCTTCGTAATCTCGATAATTTGCAACCCTATCAATAAAGAAAAGGGAGAGGACTTTAATTCCTTTTTCCTGCAATCTCATCTCTTTTTCAAAATGATTCTGCACAGTCTTCTTAATCTGGAATTTCATAATTTCGTCTGTTAGACCGCCTGTGGTCTCTCCTGCGTACATGGTCTTACCGTTACTGAATGCAATGCTTTGATTATCAACGTCCAGCTCATTGACTATGTACCCGTCCTTATACATTTCTCTTTTTCCAGAAATATCAAAAATATCATCACCGACACTCAATGTAATTTCTTTTTTTTGAAGTCCATAGTCATCACTTTTATCAATGACTACTTTTGCTGTTACCGATGTTTTCTTACTTTGTACGGATTTGATTTGTATGTAGGCTTCATTGTATGCGTCCTCAGACAATACAGAATCCACCTCAATCTTTTTAACCAAGCCCAAATCGTAAGCATTAACTGGGTCGAGCTTGTAAACTAGATTGTAGTGATGTTTGTGAGTTGCTGAGTATCGAAGCGTACAGAGTGGATTTAGATTTTCAATAGCTTTTTTTCTTATGTCTGTCTCCATATTCTGAGGCTCATCAACTATCACAATAGGTCTTACGCCTTGAATAAACTCAATAGGGATACCCCAATCACTTTCTTGATAAATGATATTCTTACCTTTCTTATCTGCACTAAACTTGGCAAAGGAGTCGATATTGATTACTAGAACTTGTAAGGCGTTCGTAGTAGCAAAATTTCTCAACTGTCCTCGCTTTTTTGGGTCGTACACGTAAAAATCCATCTCCGGCTTCTCATAAAGCATATTGAAGTGTTCCTGTGTAATTTTTAGGTTCTTTACTACACCTTCTTTAATTGCAATGCTTGGTACTACTATCACAAATTTCTTAAAGCCATGATTCTTGTAGAGTTCATGCATTGTACGCAGATAGACGTAAGTTTTACCTGTACCAGTCTCCATTTCTATTGAAAAATGCTTGCCGTCCAGCTCATTTGACTCCTCAATATCATGTTGTTTTTGTACGGTTTGTAGATTCTTGAGCATTGTTTCATCTTGAAGCACAAGGTTATTACCAACCATAAACTCATTACTTATCTGTAACTGGTCTTCTGGTAATGTCATCTCCATCTCGAAATCACCCTTATTCAAAGGCTGCCCCTTAAATAAGTCTGCAATAGCCTTTATGGCTTCTAGTTGGTACTCCTGCGTTGCGTCAAATTGTAGTTTCATATTTTTAATTTATTTGAAAAAGTGGTGTCTTAAATCTGGATACTCCAAAGTGTTTTGAGAACTCAGCTTCATTCGTAACAGCTAAAGTATCAAGTTGAATTTCTTTACCATCATTGAGCAGTATTTTTTGAGTATTTTCCATTATGCTTAAAAGAAAGTATGCTTTTTGCATTGTACGTTGCCAATTAAACGAAATATCATGTCTGTTCACAACTCCGTCCTGTTTCTTTAGATAAGAAATACTTGCGTTAAAATCTCCAATTTTGAAGACAGGAGCATTGCTTTTTTCGGCTTTCATAGTGATAGTAGAGCTTCCATGACTTTTTACTCGAAATCCATGTTTGTACGCATTTAATAGGTCGTAGTCTTTTAAGTAATCTTCTATGGCTTCTTTTAGTATTTGTGTATACTTTTTTCTTTTTTCAGATAGGTTGTTGATTTCTTTTTTTTCCTTAATACCAAAAACCCAGTTATCAAGGAGGTATGTAGTAAATTTGGTACAGAATCTAGTTTTATCCTGTCTGGTGATAAAAAATCGATTATCAATCTTTTTTCTCAGCCCCTGATTACTTAAAAATAAGTTGTCCCACAAGTTATTTTCTGTAATAGCGAATATGTTAATACAAAAAACCTCAATCATTTGTAGGTATGTTGAGTACAACTGTAAAATCCAAACTTTTTTTGACTCATCTTTTTTTAACGTACGGAGCTTATCACAATACACATCTATTGCTTTTTGCCATAAAGAAAAGTCAATTTCTTTGTAATGCTCCTGTATTTCACTTTTTACAGTACTCATAGTTGCTATTTACAAAAAATAAAGATAATCATGAGAATTATGTAAAACGTTCCAAAAACCCACGGTATAAATTGTTCAATATGTGAAAATGGGAAATATGTACCAATTTTTTTACCTTTACCCAACACACTCCACTCATAACGATACAAGTCTATCGGTAATTGTTCCTCAATTTCGTGAAGAACCTTAAATTTTCCAGTATTTAGTTGTTTGTACGACCTTATTAAAAACCAAAAAATGACACAAATTACTATCCCTAGCCCTGCAATGAAAGGTTTTATCCAGTCTGCAAATTGAATAAAACTGCCCTCCAACGCCATGCCAATTAAAGATATCAAAACTGTATTTACTGTAATGAAGTAATTGTTTGCACCCTGTCTTCTGTCGCTAACTTTTTCAATACTTTCGAGATACAGTTTATACTGCTCGAAGAGATGCTCTTTATACAAAGCACCATATTTTTTTGAGTTGGTTTGTAGTAGTTTATCTTTCATAAATTAACAATTATCTACTAAAGATTTGACATTATCCCATGTCCATTTGTAGTAACCTTTTAAGCCTTCGGGGCGTGGACAGGATTTATTGGTATAGCCTTTCAAACCATAAACAGGAATACCCGCTTCCTTTGCCATCTGTATCTCTGCTTTAACACCGCTGCATGTAGCTGTTTTTTCACCAACCATGACCAAGACTAAATCACATTTTTTAATCTTTGTGAGGCATTTTTCCTTCCATTCATGCTGATTCCACGGTTCTTTAACTGACCAATCTTCCATGTCAAAAGGAGTGCCGTTATGTTTTGCCTGCCCAATAAGCGAGTCTCTCAGAAATTTATCGTTATCGAAATCAAAGCTAATAAATACTTTTTTTCTTCGATTGTTAGAGTAGTAGTTCATAGTTGCTAAAAATTAAATTATCTTAAAATCAATCTTTGCAGATTCCATTTGCAAGAGTGTATTGGTCTTGAGTTGGTCATTGCCACCGAAGGCTTTATCCAGACATATTACTTTCTCCGGCTTCTCTACAAGTATTGCGTCTACCAGAGCTTGTGAAATTTTATCTTCGAGGCTGATAGCCAATTTACCGCCATCGACTAGGAAGTAGGTCTTTTTGTCCGCCTCCTTCTTTGCAACTTCAACATTCAAGTCAAGTCCGCTCTTGAGAATAAGTTCATACAAGATATTATCTTGCGTGCTTTCCTCTTTCACGTTATCTACGAAGATACTCATTTGTTTGAGTAATGACTTCTCATCTTCAACATTTGTCCTCCAAATCTTAAAGTTACTTTCGTCGAACTTAAAAACTTTGAATCCAAAGTCTTGTACTTTTTCATCGAATTTGAGCTTTCCTTTCGATTCCTTTCTGTATGATTTAACTGACCTTTTCAGTCTTTCAATTCCAATGTCTGATACAGTTTGAATATGCTTTAGGTCATCTGAGCTGTAATACTTCTTTTTGTCTTTTTCTGACACATCTTCTGGTAGTTGAATAGAAATACATTTTCTTTTTCCACCATCGGTAAAGTTTTGGTCATAAACTGCATGACCTGTCGAAGCTGAACCTGCAAAAAAGTCTAGGATAATATCATCTTTATCCTCTGAGGATACTAACTCTATCATGCGTTTGATAAGGTCTATCGGCTTTTTACCATTCGGATATTGTATGTTTCCTTCTTTTGAAACGTTATTCCAGTTAAAATTCGACCAAAGTGTCCCCACTTTTTCTTTTTTTATTAGGTTAGTTTTTTCCTTTATTGCTACGTCTTTTAACCATGCAATTAAATCTTTATTCCTCCCACGATAGTAAAGAGTCGTGAGTTGCCCTTTATTTCGTCCAGATGTTGGCTCATATTCTATGCTGTAAAATGTTTCCGCATTATCAGTAGCCTCAATAACTCTCTGCCTTATTGAACTTTGAGCATTTGTATCACGAAAAACTTTATCAAAATACTTTATGTAAATTTTTTCCTCTGAAACTTTTTCCTCCTTTGCCAGCTCAGGAATTGTTTTTATGACTACGCCATCATGTTTGTAAATTTTTATCTTACCACCTGAGCCAGATTCAATTTCTTTATGAAAAGACTTCTCACCAAAAGACGTTAAGACTCTTGTATATTTCCAACTTTTTCCTTCATCTTTGTATCTTTGGATAAATCTAAACAAGTCTTCTTCTTCATACACATCATTAAATCTTTCAAATGAATCTCGATTTTTTGAGTAACATAAAACATATTCGATATTTTTCTTCAATTTGATATCTTCACCGCCACCACTTGCACCAGCTGATGGCTTTGCTTTTATGGAAATTTGATTGATAAAGCCATCTTCACCAAAAATCTCATTCAATAGCATTTTTAAGTTATGGACTTCATTATCATCAATACTAACAAAAATTACACCATTTTGACGCAATAAATTGCGAGCCAAAAATAAACGAGGGTACATCATATTGAGCCAGTCAGAATGATAATGACCTTTATCCCTCGAATTTTTCATCAAGCCATCTCCTCTAAGGTCTCCATTGCCGTCTTTAACGCCTGCCTTTTCTTCATACTCAGCCTTATCCTGCTTAAAATCATCATTGTAAATAAAATCATTACCCGTATTGTATGGTGGGTCTATGTAAATCATCTTCACCTTGCCGTAGTACGGTTTCTGTAAAATTTTGAGTACCTCAAGGTTGTCACCTTCAATAAATAAGTTCTCGGTTTCATCAAAATCTACGGATTCATCTCGTGCAGGCTTTAGGGTTGCTGTGGTCGGTTCTTGAATTACTCGAAAGCAGTTGTTTTTTCCAGCCCAAGCCATACCGTACCGCTCGTTTTCTAAATCAACATCTTCACCTAAAGTTTGCTTGAGTCTCTGGCAATCGACGTATCCTTCTGCAAAAACTTCTGGAAACTTCTGTTTTAGTAGCTCCAACAGTTCTTCCTGTGGATTTAATGATTTACCGTTCATTTTAGAATTTTTCATAGGATAAGGTCTTAATTTTCTAATGTGTTATTGTCCTCGTCGTGAGGGCTTGATTGCAGATACTTAATTACATCTGCTTTATGATATCTGCGTGGGTGGGTTTGTGTAGCCCGAAAGGATTTGATTATGCCTTGATTGTCCCACCTTCGGAGGGTCTGTGTGGATACGTTAAGTATCTCTGCAACCTCCTGTATTGTTAAAATTTCTGGTTTATCTTCTAACATAGCCTGAAATTTAATAGGTTATTAAGGTTATACATGTCTATCATTACCATCATATCAATTCTGATAAATAAATCAATAACAGACCGGAGAATTTTCCAGTCTGCTTTGGACGTAAAAGAAATGTTTTTAGTACAGTTGTTTGGACTTAATCAAACCCTTTAATTAAGGCTTTTTTCGTCCTCATTTATTAAGGGTTTTTGGGACAGTCCTTTTTTCATACAATGTAAGTAGTTTGGGTGTGACCCAATAAGACTGTATAATTAAGCCACATCACCGCCAAAACGATC
>CAYVJW010000056.1:0-10066 GCA_964451885.1 uncultured Candidatus Peribacteria bacterium
AGAATTTCTAGCAGAATGTGTTTGTAGATTTTCTTACTTTTCGAAGGGGACTCATCAGTTTACTTCTCAACACATCACATCAAAATGGAACTTTGCCGAGAATGATAGTTCCCAATTATTTAATCTTGGACGTTGGATTCAGAGTAATTTGGATTACATCGACGAAATCGGAGAGATTAATAAATTAGGTCTTGGAACATTGATGGACAAGGGAGGAGATTGTGAAGACGGAACAATCTTATTTTTAGACATTGCCCGGGCCAAAGGACATGGTGACAAGGTAGCTGCAGTACTCTATGAAGGACATATTGCACCTCTAGTGAAAGGAAAATTTGGATCAGTGAATTATCAGATCAATGGAGAATGGTGGAGTTTGTTTGAACTAGCTACGTCTCGAGGACAAATGGTAGGCATTGGGGAATCTAACAAGATTAGAAAGCCAATCGGATTCTTGTTTGGCATGAATAATTATGTTTCGGCTGAAGGGTATGTGATCAATGAAATGGGGGAAACAAGCGATATTTATCCGGCAATGGTTCGAAATTTTGAGATGGCAAGTACTAATTTAGAAGGCATACTAAATAGTATTCGAATTGATGATAATATCACTCCTGATCAGATTGATCATATTCAAGAGAGTCTCGATCCTCTGAATGCACAATTTATGGAAGCTTATAAAGCTATTGTAGGATCAGGAAAAATATCAAAAGAAATTATGGATCGAAAGGACGAGCTTGTACGAAGAATACTAAGGATTGATAGCCAAATTTCAGAGCTTTCTGCGAAGAGAGAACAGGCTCTAAAACTACTTGATTTATCTCGCCATCCGGAGCGGGTCCAAAGGGCGTTTGAACAATTTCAGAAAATTCGAATCAGGTTAATACAAGATCTGGAAACCACCGGGATTGCTTTTGAAAACGCTTATAATCAATGTTCTCCGAGAGCTAACAGTTGTAGAGAATTGCTTGTTTGTCATAATCAATTAATGGGAAAGCTGAATCAATCGAATGTTATTAGCAACTACCATGCGATGGGAGGCACTTTGGATACGCTAGGCCTGATTCCTAATGCGGGATCAAAGATCAAGCAAGATGTGAATCGTTTTGGAGGCGTTATTGATAAATTATTTATTGAGCCTCTGAACAAATTGAGAGGGAGGATGAAGCAGAATCGATGTTGAATGTAGTGTTATTATACTTTGCTGTGCCTTAAAAATTGCGTATTTATGATGTTCCCCACTTTAAGAGGGCTTTTGAGGTTTTAATAGTCTTGACTTTTTGTGCAAACAAAAATATAATGTTTGCACAAAATGAAAAATAAAGAAAAGTTATTACAAAAATTTTGTAAAAATCCAACAAGCTTAAAATTTTTAGAAATCGAAAAATTACTCTTTGGGCTTGGATTTGAAAAAAGAAACGGGAAAGGAAGTTATTTAATTTTTTGGCACAAAGAACTTGTTGAACCTCTTGTATTTTCTATTCACCAAAAAGATTGTAAAAATTATCAGAAAAAAGAAGTTCTCAAAATTTTAATAGCCCTTAATCTGGTTCAAAAATGAAAACAGTTTATTCTATCACCGTCAATGGCAAACGATACCAGTATTTTGTTACTCCTCATGTTGATTCGGAGTATGGAAAATTGTATTTTCTCGAATGTCCTGCTGCCCGCATAAAACAAAGTTTCGATGCGGAAGATTTTATGGGAGTTCTTGAAAATCTTCCTGATTGGATTACCGAATGCCAAAAAAGATTAGAAAAACAATCGAGCCGTATTGCTTTTCGTATTACCAATTTGGAGAAATCAGAAATTGAAAAAAAAGCTCGTGAAAAAGGTTATAAAAACATGTCTGAATTTTTAAGGAATTTGGCTTTGGAGGCGTAAGATCGGAAAGTATTGACTGTGGGGAAGGGTGTTTTTAAATACTCTTTTGACAAATCATAAAATACCATGTATCATAATAGGAATATTTATTTTTCTAATTTTGCCAATGAAAAATTTCCAACATTTCAGTTTCGATTTGAGTGATGATGCTCGAAAAGTGTTTGAACATCAGGAAGTATAGTGGTCCCGAAAAACTAGACAGGGTAATAAGGCATGTTTAGCATAATACAATAAGTCATGAAAAATACAAGAAAAATACATTCGGCAACATTTAAAGCGAAAGTTGCAATGGCCGCTTTATCACAATTTCAAACAAATACAGAACTAGCCTCAAAGCATGAAATACACATTAGTCAAATCGGAAAATGGAAAAAGTTTACACAAAATTACTTGACCTCCCCGGTGAAGCTATGATGCAAGTTCTAACCGCGCAGATGAATGGCCGTTTTAATGAGCTTTTTGCCTGATTTTTTTGTTCTTTGAAATTCCAAAAATCCAACTGGTTCCATTAGGATTTAAAGTGCAGTCACTCGTTAAAGTGACAGTCACCCGCCTACGGGTGACTGCATTAGATCAAGATGTGGAGAAAGCTGATAACGACGGAAGTGAGAAAATAAGTGACGATTTCTCCGTAGGTAATGGATGTATGTCGTTTCATTTGCTGTTTTATTATTGCCGCCCCCGAAGGGTGAGTCACCCGTAGGCGGGTGACTGTCACTTTTAATCATCCCCCAAGTCACACCCACTCCTTAAATTTTGGACAAATCAAAGACCGTCCCCCAACTTCGGACAGATTGCCTAAGGTTCCCACAATAAAAAAATTGACTTATTTTTTTAAGAATGCAAGGATACAAATAGATGATTATTCATGTTGAACGATATCAGATTAATATGATTCTGCCCATCTCATGGTGGCACACGCTTTTTTGGCGTGTGAAATAGTATTTTTGAAGTTTACTCTTTACTTTACACGCCAACCAATGGCGTGTTTTTTTAATTATTTACCATTTAATACAATGAACAAATTCCGTGAAACCACTACCGAAAATAATAACTACCAAGGCTTTGGTATTGAAATAGTTCCAGCAGGGAAATGCCAGTTACGATGTACTAATTGTTATAAGGGGGCAAATGCTTCTGCAAAGGGAGATATTCCTACAGAAGAGGTAAAAGATTATATACGCCAGGCATATGATGCGGGATTTACTGAGGTTCCTCTCCTGGGAGGAGAACCGACACTGCATCGTGATATATTTCAAATTATGGAATTTGTCCGGGAACAGTCTATGAAGATTATACTAGTTACGAATGCGATGATTTTTGCGAATAAGAAAAAAGCCAAACAATTGGAAGGATTGGAAGCAACCGTTGTTGCCCATGGGTATTTTCCGGGTGGGGAAAGCGTCATTGATGCCCATGCACGAAGAAAAGGGTATGGCAACAAGCTCAGAAAGGCGATTAAAAATCTAAAAGAGGTTTCTGATGTAGAACTGGTAATGGAAATGTCTTTAACCGAAGAATTTTTTGAGCATGCTTTTGATTTTTTCGTTCATTGCCGTGAGGAAGGTATTATTCCTTTTATCGAAATGAGCCGTCTTTCTGATGATCGACAGATTACTTCTTCCATTTCTCCGGAAAAAATATTGGCATTGTTCCGATCCTTTCAGGAATATGATCAGGTACATTTTCCTAATCTTTCTCCTGATGCAGTTTTCCCTCCTTATTATGGCGATAGCTGTACCATGAGCCAAACCGGCGTTCATGTGAAAAACTTTGGGAATAGCGACTATGGAAAGGTTTTTTCTTGCTGTGCTCAAAAAGTATCTCATGGAAATTTACGGAAACAGCCTCTTGCAAAGATTCTCCAAAGTCCTACATTTGCTGTGTATCAGGATCAGGAAAAATACATCGTCGGGCCGTGCGCAGAATGTAAGATATATGATTTGTGCCAGGGTGGATGTAGAGGGCAAGCGCTTTTGAAATTTGGCTGCCCACGGGCAAGTGATCCGACTTGTGGCCATATTTCAAAAGACGTCCGTAAAAATGTTTTGAAGATGGCTCCGTCTTCATGCAAAGGATGTCCTTTGGAGCATGATCCGCATTGTAATCTTTGTTCTTAACAGGAATTATGTTAAAACGATACACCAACTACGTTCCGGTTTCAGTTTCTTTTTCAAAAGTACGTCCGCAAGGCGTAGAATCGACGAATGATCTGATTTGTACGGCATTGGCAAGATGCGCCAAGAAAAATAAATCGATTGCCATAGAAATTCAGAAACATCGCTGCAGGGGAGGAAAATATTTTGTTTGCGGGAAAAATTGCCCACAAAAAGAAATTGAGCATGTCTACGTAGAAGAGGAACAGGTTTTTTCTGAAAAAAGTGATGCGCGAAAGTTTTTAAATCAAGTCGGACAGTGTCCTGTACAAGGTAAATATCTGATTTTTGAACCAGGATTTTCTGTTCGAGCAGATGTGATTTGCTTTTTGTGTTCCCCCTCGCAGGCCTGTCAGATTCTGGGACTGGGAGCAAAACTTGGGTTATTGCAGGCAGATTTAGTTCCGGCAATTTCAACTTGTGCGACCGTGTTTCGGTCATTCCTCTGTCCTAAAAAGATACATGTGAATCTGATCGATACGTTTGATCGAAATTATCAGGCAAAAGGATTTTATCAGGAGGGAGAAATATGGGTGAGTTTTGTTCCCGATTTGAAGAATTCTCTGGAGGGGGTTATGAAAAATTCGCCTTATGGTGATTTTTTTCCGGAGAAAGTAGATGTTTATGATGTTTTACCACTTTGATAAACGATGAAAAAGCCTTCAAGGGTTTAACAAAAGCTAAGGCATTGTAACAAAATAACTTCCAAAATTTCATCACATTTTCACGTCATATGAATGTTTAAAAAAACTCAAAGTATGTCTATACATTTCGCTTTTTTAAAAATCCATCTGACGCAAAACTGAGCGAAATTGTAGGAAGTTATTTTATTACAATGCCTAACCAATCACCGCCTTAATCCTCCTCACTCCCCGGCTGGAGCTTTGTTCTTTTTTTATCTTGAATGATTTTAAATCTCCCGTCCGGGCTGTATGCGGGCCTCCGCAGATTTCTTTTGGAAAATTTCCCATTGTGTAGACTTTTACTCTTGCTCCATATTTGTGTCCGAACAGGCCGATTGCCCCCTCTGCATTAGCTTCTTCTACGGTCATTTCTTCGCATTGGATCGAAACATCAGCTTCAATGGCTTCATTCACATATTTTTCAACCGCCTCAATTTCTTCCGGAGTCATTTTTTCTTCGTAGCAAAAATCAAAACGCAATCGCTCCGGGGTAATGTTTGAACCTTTTTGCTCTACGTGCTCTCCCAGCACTTTACGCAATGCCGCATGGAGCAGGTGGGTAGCCGTATGCAATTTTGCTTCTTTCTCTGAATCCTCTCCCGAAAGCCCTCCGGCAAACTTTTTTTCGGCGCCCATACGAGATTTTTCCTGATGGGTCTTAAAAGACGCCTTAAACTCCGCTTCGTCTACTTTCAGCCCTTTTTCTTCCGCCAGTTCCGCTGTCATTTCCCAGGGAAAACCATAGGTTTCATATAAGAAAAACGCCTGGTCTCCCGGTATTTTTTCGGTGTATTTTTGCGCAATTCTTTCAAACTCTTTTTCTCCAGCTTCCAATGTCTTTTGAAATTGATTTTCTTCCCGTTTTAATTCCGCTAAAACAAAATCACGGTTTTGCATTATTTCCGGGTAATGTCCCGATAATTTTTCAATAGCCGCTTCTGCGACTTCGCAACATAAATCCTCCACCACTCCTATTTTTCGCCCGTGCCGAATAGCTCGCCTGATTAATCTCCGAAGGATGTATCCTTGATCCACATTCGAAGACATTATCCCGTCAGCTAACATTACGACTGCACTTCTCAAATGATCTGCAATAATTCGTGCCAAAATATGTCTCTCTGATCCACCATTAGGGTCCTCGGCAATTTCAGAATGCCCGGAAACTTTGGCTATCTTCTTTAAAATGCCTTCAAAGGCATCTGTCTGATACACTGACTTTTGACCGTTTAAAATGAAGACTGTTCGCTCCAGTCCCATTCCTGTATCTATGTTTGGGAAGGGGAGCGACTCCAGTGTTCCGCCCTCTTTTCTATTAAACTGCATAAAAACATCGTTCCAGATTTCCACCCATCTTGAATCTTCATAGGTTTCTTGAAAATTTTCCGGCGCTACCGTATCCCCTGTCCAATAAAACATTTCCGTATCCGGCCCACAAGGACCGACTTCTCCTTTCGCCCACCAGTTGTCTTCTTTTCCCAGGTAAGCAATCCTGGAGTTTGGCATTCCGAGTTCTTCCCATATACGAGCCGAATCTTCATCACGGGACGCGTCTTTATCTCCCGCAAATACAGAAACAGCCAGTTTTTCAAGAGGAAGATTTAAAACTTCCGTCAAAAACTCAAACGACCAGGGAATTTGTTCTTCTTTAAAATAAGCTCCCTGAAGCGACCAATTTCCCAGCATTTCAAAGAAAGTCAGGTGCGTTGCGTCTCCCACTTCCTCAATATCTCCGGTTCGAATACATTTCTGTGCATTTGCCAATCTAGTACCGGCAGGATGCCTTTCTCCCATAAGATATGGTACTAACGGATGCATCCCAGCATTTATAAAAAGAGCCGTCGGATCATTGTCCGGTACTACCGCCCCGCTGGGAATAATGGCATGCGCTTTTGATTTCCAGAAATCGAGCCACAGCTTACGCAAATTATCGGTAGTATATTTCATTGAAAATGTTGGTTCAATAGTCCCGTTAGGGCTGTTGAACCTTAATTATATGTATCTAATATTCAAGGTTCAATAGCCTTTCAGGACTATTGAACCAACTGTTAGGTCCTTTTCCCTATTTATAAAACACCCTCACTGATCTCTCCTCCCCTTGCCCGATAGATTCCGTTGTTAATTCCGGATAACCGTCTGAAATCCATAAATGCACAACCCTTCGAAAATAAGGACTCATTGGAGGAAGCTTTGTTTCTGATAAATTCTGGTCTTTCATTGTTTCGATATCTTCCTGGGTCTTCCTGATTATGTTTTCCTCCTGATCTTTTCGGTATCCGTCCACATCAATGCTCACAAAAACCCTCTCAGCATTTTGTTCCCAAAGAATGTTTTTGAGTAAAATTTGCAAAGAATTCAGTACAGCTCCTCCTCTGCCTATCAACCTGGCTGCATCATCCGTTTCTATATTTGCCCTATAATGCCCGTTTTTTTCCTCTACCGTAATGCAATCATACTTTGCTCCGAACTTGTCGAGCAATATCCGCAAAGCTTTTTGAATAATAGTTTCCATGTGCTAAGATTTTATAAGTTTTTTTAAAGCAGTCAAATTTAGAACTTAGAATTTAGAGCTTATAACGTAATCATAATCTCCATGCGTCAAAGATCTCTCTCTGTCCTCCGAGAACAAATTGACTCTATTGATGAGTCGATATTAGAATTTTTGAACAAGAGAATGAAATATTCTATTGAAATAGCCGAGGAAAAAAGAAAGCTCGGTAAAAAAATATTTGCCCCGGAAAGAGAAAAAGCACTTTTGGAAAATTTACTTAATAAAGCGGAAGGTACGGAAGTCACTTCAAAACTAATTCACGAAATTTGGTCGAGAATTCTGAAAGCTTCCCGTGAGAAACAAATAAAAGATAATAAGGATTCTGTCATAAAATAATTTCCTTCAAAACTTTCCTCTGATATTTATCATTTGTGCTTCTCGCCTTTCCGAAATGAATTTTTTCTACTTTCATAGAGGTTTGCGATAGTTTTCGGCTGAATTCGGAGTGCGTAATGATTCCAGAGCCGCATTTATTCGCATAGAGAATGGATAAATGGGGGATATAATTTTTGAACTGATATTCGGGGTTTTGGGAAAAAGGAATTGTTTTGCAAATTTCATCATGGAGCTGATAAAGTTTTCCGGTAGGGTCATGTACTTCACGATAAACAACATTCGAAAAACAATTTAAATCCCCAAGTTCTATTTCGAATGAAGAAAAATTTTTTAGAATATTTGCTAATTCTTTTTCCATGAATTTAACGTCATTCCCCTGAAAGTGTACTCCTTTTCTTCCGGGGAGTGCGAGCGTTATGTGGAATTGTTTTGGAAAATTTAAAGTATCTCTCCGGTCTCCGCATAGTCCTTGCAGAGAGTGCGAAATGTCTTTTATCTCAGAAGCCGTATCTCCTTCTACCGGAATTTCTATGAAATAAAGAAAATCTGGGTCTTCTTCCCAAGGGGTATTTCCAAATTTCTTGGAAAAAGTTTTCCAATTTTTTTCGAAACGTTTTTTTTGTTGTTGAATGTTCATTATTCACATTTCTTTTGGCAATCCTCCAATATCTCAAAAGGAATTTCTGCTTCACATCCTACCACCTTCCGTTCTTTGCATTCTTTTTCGCCAAATTCAAACCCGGAAAAAAAGGCTTCGCAATTACCAATCCCCAGAACTCTCGCTTCGCATTCTCCGGAAATACTTGCCTCCGGTTTGCATAGCCCTTCGGAAACAATTTTCGCCCCATGCCTTTTGGCTTCACATTTATTCAAGTATCCGTTTTTTTGGCGGTCTTTCAAGCCGCAAACCAGGACTTGCTTTTGAGGACATTTTAAATCTTTTTCAACTACTGTTTCCATGCAAATCCCTCCTGTTTCGGGATTTTTTTCGTTATATTTACATTCAAGTCCGGAGGCGCATTTTGCCCCGGAATTTCCTCCGCATACTTTCCCCGCTACGGATACCTTGCTGACTTTTTCTGTCTTTACGGTTTCCTCATGTGTTTTTTCCTTATGAGGATGATCGTGTTCCGCATAAGGATTAAAGTGGCATCCGGTGAGGGAAAATAAGACCAAAACAAAAACAACCTTTTGCATTTGACAATTTTTTGAGAGCTTAAAGTTAATTTTTTAGAGAAAAATATCAAGCACTTTGTTTGGACTATCCGAACATTTATTTAAAATAACAAAAAATGAAGCTTCTTGGTATCGACCCTGGATACGAACGGTGCGGATTTGCCTTTCTGGAAAAATCCCAAAACCGGCTCACTTTACATAACTACGGCGTCATAAAAACCTCCGCTCAAAAAGACTTTTCAAATCGGCTCACAGAAATTGCCGAAGACTTCGAAAAACTTCTCCAAAAGCACACACCAGATATTCTTTCTATTGAAGATTTATTCTTTGTCACAAACATCACAACCGGATTAAAGGTCGCGCAAGTACGGGGGACTTTAGTCTATCTGGCAAAAAGATCAGGCATCCGGATCTATGAGCCAAAACCCGTAGAAATAAAATCCGTCTTCACGGGAAACGGAAAGGCCGATAAGACCGAGATGAAAAAAATGGCGCAAATAATCTTTCAACTCGATAAAATTCCCGCACAGGATGATGCGGTAGATGCAATTGCAGCGGCTTTTTGGGCGGCACAGAGATGATTGAACCCTGAGTGCCACCCTCCCTGCTTTAGGGGTTTGGCAGAAAATAAGTTACCAAGTTTAATAAGATTTTTCTTTTTATTAGTCATTTATTTAAACTTAAAAATTAAACAGACTTTGTCATTTTTTGATCAAGAAGGTTCGTTTTTGAAAGCTGCATATAACCGTAATCACTAGGAATATAAACAGTTGGATTACTCCCTCGCGACAATCTGTCTCTATCTATAACAGTTTTTAATGTACTGCCTTTCCCATCGCGGCTCAAATATATTAATCCGATTTTTTCTGTTAAAAATGGAAATCTTGTTACTGTCCCTCCACCACCCTTTAAACCCAAAACTGTACCCAAAAAATCTGAACCATGAATATTCCCGTAATTGCCTACTCCATATTGACCATACTCGGATTGTCCTATAGTTGAGCCCCCTTCGAAAACTATAAAAAAACACAAAGCTATATTGCTAGAAATTCTAACAAATGCAAATTTCATCCCAAAAAACGGCCTGAGTAAAAAATTTCTGGCCCAATTAATCCAATTTTTTGGATTTATGGGGGTATCAGGGGTAAAATCTGTCGGATTTTTGGTATTGGGACACACTCCTCCTAGTTGTTTTCGGGAGTGATTAATTAGAACACGATTATTAGAATCGGCTTAACCCAAGTTCGACAAATATTTTGTACACATTAGCTCCCAGAGAGGGCTAA
>CAYVJW010000057.1:0-9930 GCA_964451885.1 uncultured Candidatus Peribacteria bacterium
CTTAAGTTTTATGTCAATCTGAAATTCTCTAGCGCTGTAAAAAAGGAATTACCCTAGAAGAATTGATATGTATTTTTGAGATTGCTTTTCGTAAATAATTTGCTTTACTTGATATAAATGAAAAAACTACTCGCTTTTTCTTTCATCTCTACAAAATTAGGATTTCTCCTCTGTTTTGGATTGATGGGGAGTTCCTTTGGAACTGATTTAGTTTTTGCGGAAACATCACCTTGCCATCTTGAAGCAAGTGCAAAATCTGATTCTACAGATGATGGGTGTAATACCTGTGAACTGGCAGTTGATGCATGGAGCCAGGATTTTATTATGACTGATATTGCTTTCGATATAGAAGATTTGGATCTTGACGGAATCGTAACCATAGAGGATTTTTTTGGCCAAGAAAAAACGGCTTTACAAAACACCTCCAGTCCTGATCCGCCGGATAGTATTGCAGTACTCAATCCGCATCTTGTTTTTCAGCAAAGTATCGTTCTCGTGATCTAAACGAGGATAAGAATCTTTTCTATTCTATCTCTTTTTTAAGAGGTTTTTTAATATTTTTTATTCTTTTTTTAATCATGAAAAAATTTTCAATCGTTTCCGTTCTTGTTGTTTCTATATTTTTGGTTGGTTGTGGCCAAAAACACATAACCGAAGCTGATATAGCAAAAAAACATGGCTTGAGTATGGAGGAGTTTCAGGAGCAAAAAGAAGCTGCTGCCCGAATGAATATGTCTGTCGAAGACCATTTGAAACATCAACGTTAATTCTTAAAAACTATGAAAGATTTTTTGAAGAATAAACCGATAACATTGTGGGAGACAGGGGTTTATATCCTGATTGTTTTGGCAGGATTGGCAATCATAAGTTGGATTAATCAGCCGGACAAGGCTATGTCAGCTTTTACAAAAAATGAAAAAGCGTATGAAACTATTCATCCCCGAATTTCTAAAAGCTTTTCTACACAGAAACTCATCGGCAAAGTAAGTTCTAATAATTTTGCGGTGATTCATCCGCGGCGTGAGGGAATTATAAAAGATATTCTTGTTGATGTGGGAGACGGAGTAAAAGCAGGACAAACTATTGCGTACCTTTTTCCTCCGGGGGTGAAGGGGGAAGGGGCAAGCCAGATCGCCAAAGCTAAAGCTCAACTTCTCAGTAGCCAGGAGGAACTGAGAAATGCAAAAGCAGTGGCAGGAGAATCTGTGGGAGTGGAAGAAAAGAAGCTATCTCAAACACAAACTAGTCTGGAAAACGTCATTGGAGGTGGGGAAAATACTCGTTCTCAGATCGTACAGAACTATGATCAGGCAGAAATGACGATCCTCCAGGCTCTACTGAACGTGGAATGGATTCTCTTTGGGGTCGGCAATGTTACTCGATCGGTAAACAGTATTGTGGGAAGTTTTAATAACCAACTTCAGGAAAGCAAAGTATTCAATCTCTTTGAAGAAACGGATCGATCCAAAAAACGATTTGCTGAGCTAAATGTAGAAGCTAAACAGAAAAAACTCTATGGGTTTCTGAATCAGGTGGAAGAACTACTCAATGAAACAGAAATTCTCTATAGAAATGCCGATGAAGGACGTGAACATGGAAGTTATCTGATAGAAAAGCACATGAAGGAGATTCAAGACCTACAGACCAAAATCCTCAAAGCGCAGGAAATGATCGATGATATCCTTCTGACGGTTGATCAATTAGAAGTGGAGACCGAAACGGCTCAAAAATCCCTCTCTTTAGCCGAATCTCAAGCGAATAAATCAATCGATATTGCCTACAATGAAGTAGAGATAGCACAAGCGGCATATCAAAATGCTCTTGTAAAAAATGGGCATGTACAAATAACCTCTCCGTTTAGCGGAAAAATATCGACAAAATTCGTTGAAGTTGGTCATATGGTCCACCCATCGAAGGCTCTCTTTGAAATCATGGAAGTGAATACCACTCTCGGTCAAGTTGCTGATCTGGAAGTCGAATTTGGTATTCCTGAGGAATTTTTTGAATCGGTGAATGTTGGTGACAAAGTAGAGATAACTCTGCCAATGTTGAAGGCGAGGTCACCCATTCGAGATTCTCAGGGTCTACGACGTGACCTCGCTTTCAACGCTACAATTAACCGAAAAAGCACGCAGATCGATGGTGCGTCCAATACAGCGATCGTACATGCCATTCTCGATGAAGGCGAAAGCTCGAGCTTTCGCCTTCATCATAACAGCAATGTTTACGTTCATATTCAGGACACAAAAAATCCGGTTTACGGCATCCCGTCCTACAGTATTAAAAAACGAAGAAATCAGAATTTTGTGTTCATAAAAGAAGTTGAAGGCAAAACGGAGTCGTTTCACAAAGTAGAAGTGCAGATTTTGGCGGAGGATGGGGAGTTTAGTGATGTGAGAAGTGAAGAATTGAGTTTAGAATCGAATGTGGTGGTAAATCCGAGTGTGCGGTTGTTTCGGGAGGTGAAATAAAATCTCGTTGTTCTTTTAAATATCGATCGAAAAAATTATGATGCCATATAATGGAACATCGTAATTCGCAAAAACGGTTTATTGAGGAGGATTATGTGTATTTTGTGACGAGCAAGACGTTTCAGAATTTTCCGTATTTTCGGGAGGAAATATTTTGTGAGTTGTGGATAGAGGAGTTGAAGTTGTGCAAGGAATTAAAAAAGTTTGAATTGTATGCGTTTTGTTTGTGTTATGATCATTTTCATATGGTGGTGAAGCCGAGGAAGGGGTTTGATATTTCGAAAGTTATGCAAACCTTGAAATGTTATTTTTCCCAAGATGCCAATAAAATCCTTGGATACAATCCTATTGAAGGCGAAAGCTCGAGCTTTCGCCTTCAGGTTGTGCACAAATTGAAACAATGGAAAAACGAATTCAACAAAAAATACACACCACAAAAACAATCATTATTCCCCAAATTCCAATGGCAACGTTCCTTCCACGACCACGTAATCCGAACCCAAAAAGACCTCGAAGCCCATCTCCATTACACTGTCTTCAATTACCTAAAACACGAACTTCCTGAGGATTGGAAATACACTTCGTTGAATTATGAGAGGCTGGTAGATGAGATATAAAAAATGGAAGTTATTTTTGATTGGTCCTTTCACAACAAAACATCTTACAGTCTCTCAACTTCTGTTCCAGGATAATCTGCCTGTTTACATTGTTCTCCAAAGTCACATTGGCCGTGATAATAAGATGCGCATTGAATTTGAAGTATTCTTGAGGATACAGATTTTACATGTTCTCGAATAAAAATAACAGGAACAAATGGAACTACTCCACAGACAACTTTTCTAAATTTTGTATTTGGATCAGTAGCTTTCTGAAGGTTTTTTATCCTTTCAGAAATTTCTGCTATCTCACCCAATAGTGATTTTGTATCGTCGGAGTATGTAACGGCGAAATCTCCCCCCCTTACTTCTACAAAACGTGGATTATCTGTCATTTTAACTAAGAATTAATAATTAAATTTTTCATATCATGATAATAAATTAATATTTGTCAAGTTTTTTTCAAAAATGATCAACACCTTAATCGCTTACGCCTTAAAAAACCGCTTCCTCACAGCGGTTACTTTCGTCATACTTATGGGATTCGGAATCTTTGCGCTCTTTCAAACCCCTGTAGATGCCATCCCCGACCTCTCCGAAAACCAAGTCATCGTGATGACAAATTGGTCGGGGCAAACGCCGAAGAACATTGAGGATCAGATTACTTATCCCCTGACTGTGGGAATGCAGGGACTGCCGGATGTAAAAGCCGTACGGAGTAGCTCGATGCTCGGCGTATCCATGGTGACGGTTATCTTTGAAGATGATACGAATATTTATTTCGCTCGTAATCGGGTGACGGAGCGATTGAATGTGATCAAAGGACAATTGCCCAATGGCGTTCAGCCGGTGCTTGGTCCCGATGCTACGGGGGTGGGACATATTTTTATGTACACACTGGGAAATTCCAAATTCCAAGCACCAAATTCCAAACAATACACATTGACGGAACTTCGTTCCTTACAGGATTTCACCGTTCGCTATGCCCTGCAATCCGTGCCAGGCGTAGCAGAGGTAGCTTCCATAGGAGGCTACGTCAAAACCTATCAAGTGGTTCTTGATCCGATCAAGCTGGATCAGCACGATATTAAACTTTCTCAAGTAGTACAAGCCGTGAAGATGGCAAACAATAATGTATCTGGGAAAGTTCTCGAATACGGAGAACGAGAGATAGCGGTGCAGGGAATAGGTTTTTTTGAAAATACGAACGAAATAAGGAAAGTAGTTTTAGGTATGCGATCTGATGGAATACCTCTTACATTAAATGATGTAGGAACAGTTCGTATCGGTGGGGCGTTTAGGCGGGGGATTCTGGCAGATGATGAAGAAGAAAAGGTGGGGGGAATCATTGTGATGCGATATGGGGAGAATCCTTTGGAAGTAATCGATGCGGTAAAGGAGAGAATTGCGGAAGTGGAAAAGAGCTTACCGGCAGGCATCATTATTGAGCCTTTTTATGATCGAACCACGCTTATCAAAAATTCCGTGCGAACGCTGCGAGATATTCTGTTTCAAATGCTGATTATCACAGCGATAGTATTGTGGGTATTTCTCCTGCATGGACGGGCGACTATTATTACGAGTATCGCTTTAGGTTTTGGAGTGCTAATGGCCTTCTTGTCCATGTACGTCTTCAAGATTCCATCCAACATCATGAGTCTGGGAGGGATTGCGATTGCGATTGGAACGATGGTGGACAGTATCATTGTGGTGACAGAGAATGCCTATCAAAAATTACTCGTAGAGACACGCCGCGGCGTGTCTCTACAGACAATGGGGGCTCGGCTACAAATCATCCTCCAATCCACCAAAGAAGTCGGCGCTCCCATCGTTTTCGCCATCCTAATCATCTGTATCTCGTTTGTGCCAATCTTTGCTCTGGAAGGCATGGAAGGGAAACTCTTTCGTCCCCTCGCTTTTACCAACATCTTTGCAATGATGGGGGCTTTGATGGCTTCACTCTTCTTTGTGCCGACCTTTTGTTTGTACTTACTCAAGGGTAATTTCAAGGAGGATCATGAAATTCCGGCAGTGCGAACATTGCAGAGTTGGTATGAGCCGCTTCTGAGAAAAACACTCAATGCCCGAAAGAAAGTATTTATCATCATAGGGGTTTTGGTGAGTTTAACGATAGGACTTGGAACACAGATCGGGTCAGAGTTTATGCCTCCATTGGATGAAGGAGCGATCATGTACATGCCCATGACGGTTCCCGATGTCTCGGAACGAAAAGTGAGGGAACTTCTCATTGAAACCAATCATATTTTTTCTGAAATTCCGGAGGTGGAGAATGTTGTGGGAAAAGCCGGTCGAGCCGACACAGCTACAGATCCCGCCCCTTTGGCTATGCTGGAGACTTTTATCACACTCAAACCAAAATCCGAATGGAGAAAGGGTATGACAAAGGAAAAACTGATCGGCGAAATGAATGCCAAAATCAATATACCGAACCTCTGGAACGGTTTTACACAACCGATTATCGGACGGATTGATATGGTTTCTACTGGAATTCGTTCTCAGGTGGGAATCAAGATATTTGGAGATGATGCGAAGAAACTGGAAGAGTTAGCCATTGAAGTTGAACAACTCATGCTTAACGTACCCGGAGCAACAGGAGTAGTAGCGATACGAACTTCTGGATTAAAATATCTCAATATTGATTTGGATGAAGAAAAACTGGCTCTGTACGGGATTTCAAAAAAAGAGGCTCTGAATTTGGTGGAAATTGGTATAGGCGGGAAAGTGATTGCCATGACGATTGAAGGCCGGGAAAAATACGGCATTGAAGTGAAATACGCTCGTCCTTTTCGGGAGGATATTGCGGACATAAAGGGACTCTCTTTGACCGGAAATAATGGTGAAAAGATTCCGCTTTCTGCAGTGGCGGAAATCAGCATGGAAGATGGAGCGGCTGCTCTGATCAGTGAGAATGCAAAACTCAGAGGGGCCACTCAACTCAACGTGTCGGGGCGGGATCTGATGTCGTTTATCGAGGAAGCAAAAACGTATTTGGATGAGAACCTGATACTTCCTCCCGGGTATTGGGTTGAATTTGACGGACAATACAAAAATCAAATCCGGGCTAAAAAGAAATTGAGTTGGTTAGTCCCGAGTGTTATCGTGCTTATCTTTCTGATGCTTTTCCTCGCCTACAAAGACTTCGGATTGGTTTCCATTGTCATGTTGGCAATCCCATTAAGTTTGATCGGCGGAATTGTGGCTTTGTGGCTGGCTCAATTTAATTTTTCCGTAGCGGTCTGGGTGGGATTTATTGCTCTGTTTGGAAATGCAGTGGAAACAGGAGTAGTGATCGTGCTGTATCTTGAAAACTCCTTAAAGGAGTATATTAAAAAACACACTCATATCACAAAATCTCACCTGCACGATGCCATACTGGAAGGAGCGACCACTCGTCTGCGCCCGGTGCTCATGACGGCTTTTACTTCTGTGATCGGGCTGCTACCTATATTGATTTCCACTGGTGTAGGAGCGGAAGTGCAGAAGCCTTTAGCTGTTGTTGTCGTTGGAGGGTTAATTACTTCTATTGCAATGACATTGCTGGTGATTCCGGTTTTCTTTGAAATGTTGAGGAAAAAGGCACTTTCCAAAAAGGGTATTATTCGTGGGATTTTGAACAGCTAACACGGAACACTTTAAACTTGTGCAAATTAACCTTGTTATTTGAAGTATTATACTATATAATACCAGTATGATTACCCAAAGAAAATCCTTGCCAATTATTAAAAAGTCGCTTCAAAACTTTCCTGTTGTCACTCTATTAGGCTCTAGGCAAGTAGGGAAAACAACGCTTGCAAAGCAAATTATGAAAAAACAAAACGCAAATTCCATATACTTGGATCTTGAGTTGCCATCGGATTACCTCAAGCTGGAAGAAGCGGAAATCTACTTAAAAGAGCACCAGGATAAATTGATTATCATAGACGAGGTTCAACGAAAACCGACTCTTTTTCCTATTATTCGTGCGCTTGTAGACCAAAATAATAACATGGGACGATTTTTACTTTTGGGGTCTTCTTCACCGGACATCACCAAACAAGCATCAGAATCTCTTGCCGGAAGAACCAAATATCATGTTCTGCATCCTTTTTCTCTAGAAGAGATTGGAGTATCTCAATTTAAAAAACTCTGGACTGATGGAGGGTACCCCAAAAGCTACCTTCCCTCGGATCCGCAAGTAAGCCTCGATTGGAGGGAGGCATTTATCCGTACCTTTCTGGAACGAGATATTCCACAATTTGGAATCCAAGTCCCTGCTATACAACTAAGAAGGTTTTGGACAATGCTGGCTCATATCAATGGACAACTTTGGAATTCCGGCCCCATTTCCAGAAGCTTGGGAGTGGTTAATTCAACTGTAAAGCACTATCTGGACATACTAAATGATACCTACATGATTCGACAGTTACTTCCGTACCATGCAAATATAAAAAAAAGGCTCATAAAATCTCCAAAAGTATATTTTCGAGATACGGGACTACTACACTCACTTCTGAATGTAACTTCATACGAATTACTCCAGTCAAATCCTTATCTCGGAGCTTCCTGGGAAGGGTTTGTAATCGAACAAATCATAGCCATTCTGCCGGAATCAAATCAGTATTTCTTCTACAAATCCGTTGCCGGTGCGGAAATTGATTTAATAATTGTAGATAAAACAGGCAGGTTAACAGCGATAGAAATTAAATATTCCCTCAGCCCCAAACCTACTCGTGGATTTTGGATTGCCTGTGATGATCTAAATATCGACCAATCCTTCGTTGTTTATCCGGGGAAGGAGTCTTATCCGCTCAATAATAAATGCCGAACGTTACCAATTACTGATATTGCACAATTGAATTCATAACTTCATAATTATCTCCGCCACAGACTCTCTCACCTCATCCCCCCTCTTCACCTCTGAAACAAAGGTTTCAAACAGTATTCTCTGAGCTGGTGTTTCATATTCCGTCTTTATTCGAATAGCCTGAATCAGCACATCCTCATATTTCATTCCTTGAATATCAAGACATTCCATTGGTTTTAGTCGTTTACCTGGATTTTGTTCTTGTGGATCATGATGAAATGCCCATAACCTCACTCTTGGGTTTTCCTGAGCCTTTTTGAAAGCTTTTTCAGATAGGATTTTACCGCTTGATATGAGGCGGGAATGAGAGATGCGATGATCTATTCTGAACTTTGGATCCGAGGGTTCTTTGGGATTGCGCTTTGATCCTAATGTCACTTTTCTCCGTTCTCGAGGGAAGGCAATCCTCTTTTTATTAGGGAGCCCTAGTTCTCTTTCTCTTACAGGAGGCCTTACTCCACTTGGAGAAGGGATTTCTACGTATCCTGTGTCAGTAATCCCTTTTGACAAAATAAATTCAGCCGACTTTCGAGCCAAATAGTCCGTTGTTTCTTCAGGCGGGTCTCCCCAATCGGAATCTATTTTGGTAGCCATTGCCAATTCAAAAACTACTCTTGCTTCTTCCGGGAAACCAGAAATCATCTGTGAATGGTTTCCCTCCAGAACTTGTCTCCTGAATTTTTTAAATGCTACAGAATCACCCCCGCCTGCTTGAGCTTCCCATCCTCGCACGTACTCTCGAGCCGGAACAGCTTTCTCCTGAAAATATGCCTGAAATTCTTCAGGAGAAAATGGTGTCTGTGAATGTTCTTTAGGATATTCCATGCCTGCTTTTCTACGATTGTTTTGTAAGAATTGCTATCATAAGATTGGCATATTTTGCCTTTAATTCTTTCGAAGCGTCCTCGCTTCTGAGCATTCTTAATATTGCCGATTCGGTTCCCTCTTTAAGTTTCCCCCTCCTCCGTTCTTCCTCCACTCGTGCATTAAACATTTCTTCATCTTCCGGATTTTCCCAAAAATGCCTTACTTCCCAAAAAGAAGATGTGTTGTCGACAGGTTGTAAACTTTCCATGATTTTTAAAATTAAGATGCAATTAATATTTTCTAAATAAATACTTACATGAATCACCATTAAATAAACATGAAAATAATTTCCCAAAAAATGGATGAGTTAAGCTTCTTTTCATGCCATTTTAGTTCACAGCATTAAGATAACATGCTTCACAATAAACCTGCTCAAATTCTTTTCCGGATATGACACAGGTTTTCTTCATAAAAAATTTTGCAAAAGTGATTCACTAGTGATACAATTAAAATATACTAAACAATTACTCCAAAATGGCTACTACTAAAAAACGGATTCCGGTTACTATCCCCCCGGACATCGAACCTTTGTTGAATGAATTTGCTCATAATCATGGATTGTCTCTTTCTCATACTATTGCTTTGCTCACCAGATATGGTTTGGAATTGGCAGAGGATGAATATTTTGGAAAGTTAGCGGATGAATTAGATGAAAAAACAACGAAATTTATCTCCCATAAAAAATTTTGGGATAAAGTACTCCCTTCATGAATAAATATGAGGTTGTTTATGGTGATTTGATTAATTCTAAGAATTTGAAAAAATTCTCTCCACAAGTATTGAAGAAAATAAAACAAAGCATTGACGCTAAACTTACTACCCAACCAGAGCTTTTTGGCAAACCCTTACGAAAATCTCTGAGAGGTTTTCGACGAATGAGAATCTCTGATTTTCGAGTTATTTTTAAAATTGAGAAAAAAGTAGTGAAGATTGTGTTTATTGGAAAAAAACCGGATGTTTATAAACATTTTTTGAGAAAATTGAAGCCTTGATTTATTCATCCAATCTCTTTCTCAACCACCTTATAATGTTATGAACAAAACTTCAGAAAGTGTGGAAAATTACGCTTCCAAGTACTTACCCCAAGTTCGACAAATATTTTGTACACATTAGCTCCCAGAGAGGGCTAATC
>CAYVJW010000058.1:0-9687 GCA_964451885.1 uncultured Candidatus Peribacteria bacterium
CTCAAAAGCTGATATCTCCAAGAATGCAATTGGAAATCGGAAGATCTTTAGCTGTCGCGTATTTAATGACTTTTGCCCGAATAGTACTGAAGGAGGAAGATAAATTCAAGGCGATTATTGAAGCAATTTCTAACGCTGAAAATTTCAATGATGTCCGTACTATTTTTGAAAAAGCGATAAAGAAATTTTCCAAAGCTAGATTTTGGCTGTTTGATTCAGAGATTGTGATATTGGATCACGAAAATCAGCTCAATAGTGTCCATACAAATGCAGCTGTGGAAGAGGCCCTTGAAATGTTCGACTTACCGGAAAATGAATATTTTCCGAGATCCGGAGACGCTTTTGTGAAGATTACCAGAAGTGAAAAAGGGAATGCTTTGAGGGATTATATGCGTGAGGAAAACATAAGAGGATTAACAGTAGCGATAGGAGACAGCCTAACCGACGACTTCCTCTGGACGGAAGTAGAAGGATTATATTTGCCGGTTTATTTGGGAAGGGCTGAACAGGTAGCCGAGCATGCCCAGGTGATGGTGGCAAGACATAAAGGGGAAGATAATCTCAAGGATCGGCACACCGGAAAGCTTATCAGGCTTTTCTTGAAAGCCATGCAAGATAAGAAAAAATATCATGAGCTTGGTTTTTTTGATCCGAAGAAAAAGGAGATCATAGTCGGGCCAAAAAAAGAACGGGTGAGAAATATAGAAGAATTTTCCGGATTTATATTTGATATGGACGGAGTTCTCTTCCGGGGGATGGAGTTAATCCCCGGGGCAGTGGAAACACTGCAGCAGCTGCAGGAAGAAGGCCGGAATTTCGTATGCTTGACCAATAATTCAACCCGATCCAGAAGTGATTTCCAGAAAATTATTGATAATTTGGGCTTACCCATCGAAGCGGAAAACATAATCCCCTCCACGTATGCTACCGCCGAGTATTTAAGAAAACGGGATCCGCAAGCAAAAATATATGTGATAGGCGCACCGGGATTGATGGAAGAGCTTAACCTGGCAGAGCTGCATATCACGAATAATCCTGAAGAAGCTGATTATCTCGTGACAGGCGCCGATCCGAATTTGAATTCCGACAAATTTGCAGCGGGGGTCAAAGCCTTGTCAGGAAAGGCGAAGTGGATAGCCGTCAGCGCAGACCGCTTGCATCCGACCCCGGAAGGAATGCATGCCGGAGGAGGGTCGATCGTGGGCGCGTTAAACCGTTTCAGCGGAAAGTTGCCGGATATTCTTACCTGCAAACCGTCGCGCGAAATCATGGAAGTAGCTCTAAAAAAACTGGGGCTGCACGCCAGAGAAGCGCTCATGGTAGGAGACACACTCGCCTCCGATATCCGGGGAGGAAAAAATGCCGGTATTTCCACGTGTCTGGTTATGAGCGGGGCAACCTCAAAAAAAATACTGGAGCAGTCTCCCATAAATCCGGATTTTACGCTGGGGAGCGTCCAAGGAATATTGGACTGTCTGACGAAATCAAAACCTTCTAAAAAAGATAAAAAAGAAGCCTCTTCCGAGAAAGAAAATACTGAAAAGCCAAAGTCAAAAGAAAAAATTAAAAAAGCAGGCGTGTATGTCATAGGCAGTGATGCTTTTATTGAAAAATTAAAGGCAGAGGGATTTAAAATCGCTGAAAAACCGGAAACCGCCGAATATTTGGTCACTTGTCCAGGTCTTAATCTGGGGGTTGATGAAATTAATGCCGGAGTTCAGGCTTTGCACAGCGGGGCGAAGTGGATAGTATACTCCGTCGCTTCTAAATTTTCAGATCCGTATAATACTCCGAAGCTTGAGGATTCACTTACAGAAGAGGTTAACTCCAGGAGCTATGGAGCATTATACGAGAAAAATCAAAAGCGAAGGGGTATAATGCGTGATGATAATTCAGGTGGAGGAACGGTAGATAGTAGTGGATTATTGGTGGGGGCGTTGAGTTATTGTGTAAAAAGAGATCCGGATTTTTTGGTGGGGGAGGGGCAACTCAGTGTTGCCCCTCTGAAAAAAAACGCCTAACATCACGGATTTCCCGAAAAACCGATTTTTCCCAGAGCGCTGGTTGTGACATCTTTCATCCGACTTGTTGCAGAAGATACAGCATCAGTGGTGGCACTTGCCGCACCGGAAATAGCGTTGGTAGTAGCATTGGTTGCGGAGGAAAGAGCTCCTACGGTAGTACTTGCTGCGGAAGAAACAGCGCCTGTGGCAGCATTTGTCGCACCAGAGATAGCGTTGGTGGTAGCATTGGTTGCAGAGGAAAAAGCTCCTACAGTAGTACTTGCCGCGGAAGAAACAGTGCCTGCGACAGCACTTGCTGCACCGGAAATAGCCCCAGTGGCCGACTCTATCATTCGGTCGGATAGAGGACGCATTCCCACAACCCGTTCCAACAATTTTTTGACGTTTTGCTGTAAAACCCCTGTCACGGCGAACATCTCGGGAGTCGACACTCCCAAAAGGTCAGATTGAAGTTGTTGTCCCTGGGCTCTCAGTTTCGCTACTTCGGTCGGGATATGGGCATGCGCCAATTTTTTCCCCGAAAACCACCCGCCGAATTCTTTGTCCTGAGGAACTTTCCCCAGTGTTTCGATGACCTCCTCAAGAACGGAAAAGATGGCATCCAGTCTTTGTTTGATTTCATCAGGAAGACCGATTCCCGCCTTTGTGCTCACTTTTTTCAGGAAGTTCCGAACTCTTTTGTCGAGGCTACAAATAGAATCGCGTTCTCCTGACTCCGAGCTTGCTTCCGAACGAAGGTTTCCCAACTCTTTTAAGAAGACTCCACGTGCGTTTTCCCAGGAAGGGAAAAAAATGCCGGGAACTTTGACAGTTGCTTCCGGCGCTACCTGAGAAATTGCTTCCTCGGCTTGCCGGAGCCGATGCTGGATATTGGCAATTTTATCTTGCCATCCTCTTTCCCTCGAGGGTCCGCTCGAGGACCCGAAAAGAACCGCATCCAGTAAGCTATCCAGAAGCATTTCTCCTAGAATGTCAATCATTTTACACCTCCGTTTCAAGATTAAAAGGGACATGTTTAAAGAGGGGGATTCCCCTCTCCGAGAATTCGTGATATCAAAGAACGTGGTATTTTTTTACTCAAAAAAACAAAAAAGTCAAAAAATCCTCCAACTTGACAGAAAAAGATAATTGAATAAATTGCAACCGCCTCAGTTCTTTGAAAATACGAAAGGCACCTTTTTATTCGCAAGGGAAGCAATCTCTCTCCACATGCGAATAAATGTTAACGTGTATTGATGAAACCATCTACCGACAAACGACAAGGAGAAGGACAATGACCAAAGAAGACGATGCAAAAAACGTACGCATGAGCGGCATGGTTGTCCGCGATGGTATTTTGGCTACAAATGACGGACCCCACAAAGGAAAGACATTTTCTTTTGATCAAGACACGGCTTCCCCTTATATCCCGCATGGAACAGGGACCGAGTTCGATTGCCGTGAAGGATCCTTTATCGCCGAAAATGTGGAGTTGAACGAAGACGCACGCAAAAGAGAAAAAGCACAGAGAGCCAAGGATATCAAAGAGGAAAGAAAAGAACTGTTCACCGTCGTCCTTGGCATCTTTTCGATCATTGTTCTCCCAATAGCGGTCATCGCACTGGACTGGTACACGGGGAATCTTACGATCTTGCGGGTAATCGCTCTGGCTGTCGTGTGGGTGATTCTCGTGTTTGGCACACTCTCCCAGCTATCTGAGGAGTTCGGTAGTTTTGGTGGCGCAATCTGGACGCTGACAATGTTCCTCATTGTGTACGGCGGGCTCTCCTGCTCCGTTTTCTCCCCACTTTTCCGTGCGAAAGAAGTCGCGTTCGTGGATGGGCACCCCTATATCGAATGGCACGTTTTCCGAACTCCGTGGAGTTCTGTACGCTGGGAGCCGCTTTACCAGGAAGGCCTCTGGGGAAAAAGCAAAGACGGCGTAGTAATGAAGCTGCGATTCCATGAAGATGTGGCAATCGTCGATTCATCTTCTCGAAAAATACTCGGGAATGATTTCGTGCGGAAAATGCACAATCAGCAAGCCGCCGCCTGGAAGACAATCTCTCCGCGACACACGCTGAAGCAGTGGCAGGATTCCTCCCCGGAAGGCTTCGAAAGAAAGATTCTTCCCGAACTATGGAAAGCTCGCTCGGCCCTTCCCGGCGTGACCATCGAAATCACCGAATTAACACTGGCTACGGTGGTCGTCCTGGACGAGTAAGAAAAAAGGTTTCATCAGTCAACCGGGAGGGGACAAGCTAAAAACTTGCCCCTCCTACTCACCCTACCCCTGTTCCGCCCTCTCCTTATAACTCAAAACTTTCAGCCCATCTAAATCGGGGAATTTTTCCAAACTTCGTACCAATAATTTTGCCAGCTGCAGATTCGTGATCAAAGGAATATTTTGGTCGATTGCCTTTCTGCGGATCAGATATCCGTCCGAAATTTCTTCATGGGAAAATTTATTGGGCGTATTTATGACCATAGAAACCCCTCTTTCTTCGATCAGATCTGCCACATTGGGATGGGAGCCTGAAGATATTTTATAAGCCATATCACACGCAAGCCCGTTTTCCTGTAAGAATTTCGCTGTGTTTTCCGTTCCGACAAAAGTGAAGCCTGATTTTTTTAAACGTTTAGCAACGGATAGGAAATCAATTTTGTCTTTTAATTTCCCTAAGGTAATAAGAATCCTGGATTTTTTTGGAGGAATAACAAATCCGACTGAAATAAGGCTTTTTAAAAATGCCTCTTCTTCCGTTTCTCCAAAACAAGCTACTTCTCCAGTAGAACTCATTTCCACCCCTAACATCGGGTCGGCCCCTTTTAGCCGGGAAAAGGAAAACTGGGCGGCTTTCACTCCTACTGCCCGGATGTCCAACGGGTTTTTTTCCTGCGAGGGAACATTCTCTCCCATCCAAATGCGGGTGGCAATTTCAATGAAATTCTGCCCCAATACTTTTGATACGAAAGGGAATGACCGTGATGCTCGCAGATTACATTCAATGACTTTTATTTCGTTACTACGTGCCAAAAACTGAATATTAAACGGTCCGGAAATTTGTAACTTCCGGGCTAGTTTTTGGGCTATTTTCCGTACCCGGCGTACGGTTTCCAGGTATAAATTTTGCGGAGGCAGGACGATCGTTGCGTCTCCCGAGTGAACTCCTGCGTTTTCAACGTGTTCGGCTATGGCGGAGCAAATTATTTCTCCTTCGTTTGCCACGCCATCAAATTCTATTTCTTTTGCATTGGATTCGAATTTTGAGATCACCACTGCCGCACGGGAAGTACCGACCGCCATTTCTAAATATTTCTTCAATGATTCTTCGCAAGTAGCAATGGCCATAGCTGCTCCGGAAAGGACAAAACTGGGCCTAACCAATACGGGAAATCCTACTTTTTTGGCAAAATCAAAGGCTTTATCCATATGAGAAAAGCTGTTCCACCGCGGCTGATCGATCTTTAATTCATCGCATAACGATGAAAACTTTTTTCGATCTTCACAGGAATCAACCGAATCAATAGATGTCCCTAATAACGGGATATTAAATTTTTCAAGTTCCACCGCCATGTTTTGGGCAATCTGACCGCCTGTGGAAAAAATAACTCCGTCCGGTTTTTCTTTTTCACAAATATCCATAACCCGCTCAAGCGTAAGTTCTTCGAAATATAAGCGGTCACATTCATCAAAATCCGTTGAGACTGTTTCGGGATTTGAGTTTATAAAAATCGTTTCGTGTCCGAGTTTTCGCAATGTTCGCAAAACCTGCACCCCGCACCAATCAAACTCTACGGAACTTCCGATGCAGTATGAGCCGGAACCTATAATTAGGATTTTCTTTTTCATTGTGTTGATTGTAATTAATAAGGGACAAGTGGCAAGGGGCAAAGAAAAAAACTTACTCCTTGATCCTTGCCACTTGTCCCTTGTTTTACTACAATCTCCGCGATGAAAAAACTTCTCCTCTCCGTTGGATTCTTACTAATCGGAATAATTGGAAACCCTCATATTGTTTCTGCACAAACTGCTCCTGTCTTGGAGTTTTTTTACGGTGCGGAATGCCCCCATTGTCATGAAGAAAAAAAATGGTTTCCTACTTTAAAAAAGCTATACCCGAGCCTGGAAATCCGTGAATATGAAGTCTGGCACAATACAAAAAACAAAAAAATCTGGGAGAGAAGAATGGCTGAACTTAATAAAAAACCTTCCGGTGTTCCTACCAATATTTTTGAAGATGAAGTACTTGTGGGGTTTGACAAGAAAAAGATTCTGGAAATTTTAAAGCAAAAACTTGGACCTCCTAAAGATATTTCAGATGTCCGGGACCCCGAAAAGCAAGCTGATTATTGGAGGAAATATTTGAGTTTTTCCTGGCCCGTGATGAGTTTTGTTTTAGGGGTCGTGGACGGATTCAATCCCTGTGCCATGTGGTCATTGCTCATTCTGCTAAGTTTTTTGCTTACGATAGACAGCAAAAAAAGGAGATGGCTGATCGGAGGAGTATTCATCGGTTCATCGGGAATTTTGTACTTTGGAGCATTGTTAACTTACCTTTTTGGGTTTACTGAAATTTCAAGTTTTGTTGCCGGAGCGATAATGACTTGGATTTTTCGCGCTGTGGGGATTTTGGCTATTGGGACGGGGGCACTTTCCCTCAAATCAAGCCTTACGGCTCAAATTGATTGCTCGGTTCGGGACGGCAGCAGCAAAAAACGTTTCCATGATAAAATGTCCGAAGTGCTGGCTCGGGAAAAATTCTGGTTTGTGTTGACCGGGGTAATCGGATTGGCTTTTTCGGTAAACGCCATTGAGCTCCTGTGTTCTTTTGCTATCCCTACGGCCTTTACGGCCACACTTGTTTCCCTGAAAATTTCTCTTTGGTCTGAACTTTCGGCTGTTTCCATTTATACTTTTGCTTATATTCTGGACGATCTGATTGTTTTTCTAATTGCCATGTGGACCCTCTCCCTGACCGTCTTTTCCCCGAAAATTGTACGATTTTCCCATCTTGCAGGCGGAATCTTTTTGGTGATTTTGGGGCTGGTGCTTCTTATTAATCCTTCGATATTGGCAGCGTTGGGAAGTTTTTAATAATTAGTTTTTATAATTATAAATTATCTTTATATCCCCCAGGGAAAAATGAAAAATTACGCCGAAAAAAAGTTTTTAGAAAGAAACTGGCGGCTCACTGCTGCCGTTCGGAATGTTATTGATATTCTGGCGAAAGCGGAAAGTTTTCTTTCCGTTGTGGACATACAGGAAGAACTTAATGCTCTCGGACACCCCGTAGATCCGGTCACCGTCTATCGGATTTTAAAAAAAATGAGCGACGTTTCTCTTATCCACGAACAAGAAGGCCGATGGATAAAATGCTCGGATCACGAGAATCCAAAAGATCACCACTTTTTGATTTGTGAGATGTGCGGGAAGTCAGAAGAAGTTTTTCTGGATTACCGGGACACTATTGCCGACCAACTCGCCCGCGAAAAAAAATTCCTTTTAAAGCAAGTGAATCTTTCTTTTTTAGGAATGTGTGATAAATGCTTGAAAAAAATATAATAAAAACAAAATTCTCACAATGGAACATTTAATAGTTTCTGCCATTTTCTGGGGAAAAGTCCTTCAGGAGAACTACCGGATTCCGGTACTTACTCCCAGAAAAACTTTAATTTTTGCTCCTCATCCGGATGATGAGATTCTCTGTTGTGCGGATAAAATTTCCCAAAAATTGTACGACAGAGAAAAGGTGAAAGTTGTCTTTATAACTGACGGAGATGCCCGTTCTAAAAGAAATTACAATGCCTCCAGGTCATACGCACTAACCCGAAGAAAAGAATCCCGCAACGCCGCTAAAAAGCTCGGCCTGAAAAAGTCAGATCTTCATTTTTTGGGCTTCCCGGACGGTATGCTCCATAAGTTAAATTTCACCTCTCTAAAATCTCCTTTTTCCGGGCGGGTAGATACTCCTTTGAATTCTTTTTCACCTCAAACCCCCTACACAAAACCAAATCTAGAAAGAATAATCACTAAATTATTGAATGAATATTCCCCTTATGAAGTGTTTCTCCCTTCAAATAAAGACATTCATCCCGACCATACAGCCACCGGAAAAATAATTAAAGATATAATAAGGAGGGAAGGACTACCTTCTAAAGTATATGAATATGTCGTTCATCAGAAAAATCCTGTAATTGCCAATGATGTTTTGCCTAATCGAAAGAAGCTGGAACTGATTTCATTATTCAAATCCCAATTCCACGACAAAGTCCATCGTAAATTCCTGGAGTATTTTGCATATATTCCTGAGATGTTTTCCCTAGTTATATTAAAATAACTTGACTTTCTCGGCAATTCCTTTAGAAGGAACTAGATGAAGCAATTTTTTGTGACTCTTATACTTTTCTTATTCCTTTCTACAAACGCTTTTGCCCAAAGTTTCGAATTTGAAACAATCCGTACGGCAGAAGTGCCGGGATTTTTTGCTATCCGGCTCTTTCCTACTCCGGAAAGTTTGCCCCTTAAAGTTCGCGATATTTTTGTAAAAAATTTTCCGGAAGAAGATGAGGCTATTTATTCCGATTTAGTTTCAATATTAGGGGATTTTGGAGCGGAAATCATTGAACCGGAAAATCTTGGAGAATTTAAAATAGATAAACGCAACCGAATTATTTTTATAGGGGAAAAACAAGACGATTTTTTGAATTTCCAGATAAAACCTTCTGAAAATGCTGTAGAAAGGTTTGAGCAATTCGCTTTGGAGCATCTTGGTCCTGTTTTCTTTCAAGACATAACGTTTCGGTTCGGAGGAAATATTTCTGAAGTTTATCCGAAAGAAATCCCTTTCTGGAGTACTGATTCTCGCCTTCTGGTCGGAAAATTCGAAAAACCAATGCGCACCCTCGCTGAAGTTACGGCTATTTCAGCTGAAGGAGAAGTAACGGCTTCATCCATCATTGATTTACGTACTTTTTATAATGATCCTCTTTCAAGCCAGCTTCCTGATCTATGGGAAAAAATGGCCAATCCCTCTCTTGGAGAGAAAACGCATGATCTTCGGTGGCTTTCTGTTTTTCCATGGGTTTTGGGAGGAGCAGGATTAGTCCTTGTTTTCTTTTCTCTTTTTAAGCAATTTCCTAAAAAACCAAAGGACAAAGGTTCCCCGGATTTTGAAGAAAATTTAAGTGAAGCGGATTTTGAGGAACTGGAGAAGAATTTGCCGTTTGAGGTGGAGGAAAGGAGCGAGAGGCAAGAGGGAAGCAGTCTAAATCAAAAAAGATCAGAATGAGATCCAATCCTCAATAAGTTAATTCTTTGATCAACTTATTAAATTTTTATTCCTAAAGAAGATTTTTCATTAATTTATCAACGGAAGTATATCCTTCTTTACTTTTTTCGACATCAATAATTGCCTCCTCCAGTTCTTTTGCCTTATGAGGCCGAAAACCGTTGACATCACGTAACTCTAAAGGCAGAGTTCCCGTATAAACAATTTGTTTAAAAAGAATTTTCACAGCCGTACTTACATCCAAACCTAGTTCATTTAAAATCTTTTTGGCTTTAGTTTTAGCATCAATTCTCACCTGAATCTGAGTCATAGCAGATGACGTCATTTTTTATAATTACTAAGGCATTGTAACAAAATAACTTCCTAATTTTCTGGATAAATCACATAATTCC
>CAYVJW010000059.1:0-9619 GCA_964451885.1 uncultured Candidatus Peribacteria bacterium
GAATTTCTAGCAGAATGTGTTTGTAGATTTTCTTACTTTTCGAAGGGGACTCATATTTGACTCTCTCAAAAAAAATATTAATTTCTTTTAGATCATGAGACGCATTTTTTATTTTTAAGAGTGTTTTCGAAAAGGGAGACGTCAATTGGATGGTTGAAATTATGACTTTTCGAAAGTTCTCTGCTAACAATTACTTATGGCAGAAAATCCAACAAAAACAGAATCGGATATGAAGAAAACAAAAAAACCACTTGTTGTTGCAGTTGATGATGAAAAGACAAATCTTAGGTTTATGATGCAAAATTTGGGCGAAACCTGTGATGTTCGTCCTGCAAGAAGCGGCTCGGAAGCAATCACACGTATAAACGGCCTTATGGAACAAGCGAGTAGCAGAGTTGATCTGGTGCTTCTGGATATCAAGATGCTCGGGATGGACGGGTTTGAAGTATGTCAGAAACTAAAAGCTGATTCTCAAACGAAAGATATCCCTGTGATTTTTGTTACCGGGATGGATGATCCGGAGTCCGAAGTAAAAGGGCTTGAGCTTGGAGCCGTAGATTTTGTGACAAAACCTTTGAATCCGGCTTTGCTTCGGGCAAGAGTAAATAATGTACTGAAATCTGAAGAAAGAAAGTGTCGATTAGAGGAATTGGCTCATTTTGACACTGTGACAGGCCTTCCCAATAGGGCAAGGTTTATGGAAGATTTAAATTCGCGTTTTGAGATTTCTAAAGCGGAAAGGAAAAATATGGCCGTACTTTTCATAGACCTTGACCGTTTTAAGTGGGTTAATGACACACTGGGGCATGGAGCAGGGGATAAAACCCTCTGCGAGGCCGGTAAAAGAATTCGTGAAATTTTACGAAAAAGTGACATAGTTGCTCGGATTGGCGGGGATGAATTTGCTGTTATTCTTCCGGAAATAGAAAATCCTGAACAGGCTGGGATTGTTGCTCGAAAAATCGTAAAAGAAATGGCAAGGCCTTTTAATTTTGAAGAAGGGGAAGCTAATATTGGCGCAAGCATTGGGATTTCTCTCTTCCCGGAAAATGCTGATTCCCCCGATGAGTTAATGACGAATGCCGATACTGCCTCGAAAGGGGCTAAAGAGGAAGGAAGAGGAAGTGCCATGTTTTTCTCTGAAGAAATGCAGGAAGATAACTCTAGAAAACAAGAATTAATAAAACATTTAGACGGAGCTATTGAGAGGAATGAGTTTTCGTTGTATTGGCAGCCTCAAGTTAGAGATGGCGAATTGAGTGGATCTGAAGTTTTACTGCGTTGGGATAGTGAAGCCATAGGCTCGGTTTCTCCCGTGGAGTTTATTCCTATAGCGGAAGAAACAGGCCAAATAGTCTATCCTCTCGGACACTGGATAATGGAAACGGCATTCAGGCAATGGATTGGGTGGATAGAAGAAGGGCATTCTCCTTTTGTCCTGTCCGTGAATGTTTCATACAGGCAGTTGAGGGAAAAAGGGTTTGACGACAAGGTTTTTGAGCTTCTTGAGAAAACGGGAATGGATAAATATATTAAATATCTGGAACTTGAAGTAACCGAAACTGCCACCGAAGGGCGTGGAGCAGATGTTGTTAATTCAACTTTGGAAAAGTTGGAAGAAAGAGGAATAAAGTTGGCTATAGACGATATGGGCACTGGACAATCCGGACTCAGGCGTTTGGGGAAGCTTCCTTTCAAAATCATTAAAATAGATATGTCTTTTGTAACAGACCTTATTTCAGAGAATGAGAAAACTCAAGAAGATGCCCGTGCGATTATCGCGGGAATTTTTGCTACGGCCAGTGAAATGAAAATAAGAAATGCGGAAGTTGTCGCAGAGGGAGTGGAAACAAAAGTGCAAGAGAATATTTTAAAGGAATTGAACACTCATAATGTTCCACTGCGGATACAAGGATGGCTTTATGGAAAAGCGATTCCTGCTAATGAGTTTAGGGAAAGTTTTCTTAATAAATGACAGGCTTCATAAGTAACTTCTTACACCTCTGATATAAAATACTAAAACAATGCTTTCTGGAATTAAGTATTCAAATGGTTAAATAGTTAAATGGCTAAATGGTTATAAAGATTTTATCTGTCTCTAAACCATTTAACCATTCAGCCATTTGAGAATATAGTTTTAGAAAGCAAGGACTCATAGTTTTGAATTATAGGTATGGGAAGATACTTCCATAAGTGCCCCCGTTCTTTTAAATATCGGTAATTAGCAGACATCCATCTGTCCTTTGATTTATTTTTGAATAGCGGGCAACCTGGAATTCGGAGTTTCCCGCCTCTAGTATAAATCGAGTGCAGATGTCCTGTCTGCTAATCAATCAAATTCAACATCTACCTTTCAGAAAGGAGAAAGTGATGAAATCTAAGTTGCGTAAACTCGCCATAAGCCTGGGGATTGTATTTCTTGCCTTGATTATGAGCATTACTATCATGCGTATGGCGCCCTTATTCGAAATGGCGGAAAATTGGATGGCTGATTTCCGTATCGGAGCTTTGTCGCCTCTAGAACCGCAACATCCTGACATCGTCATCATTGCCATCACGGAGGAAACACTGCAGGGTTTTACTTACCGAGAGCCTGTGGATCGGGCTTTTCTTGCTAACCTGCTTAAATCAGTGGAGGACAAAGGAGCGCGCGCAGTACTTCTGGATATTCTCCTGGATCAACCTACCGAGTCGGCAAAAGATGTCGCGCTCAAGATACAATTGCAGGAGATGGAAATTCCGGTTGTGGTCAGTTATGCAAATGATTCTGGCGGAAATTTTTTGACTGAGGTTCAAGAGGCTTATCTCGATGATTTTCTGCCGGCAGAACTTCGGGGAATGGCCAATTTTGCCAAGGATAGGTTGGATGGGACTGTTCGCTGGATCTTTCCCGGGCAAAAAATGCCTGATGGCACTTTTGTCGAAGGCTTGAGTGCGAAGTTGGCGGCTAAACTTGGGGTTGACGATACCCCTTCCGGATTTGTACGGATTGCCTGGCGTGGCGCTCCGGACAAGAATACACTTCCCTTTAGAGCCTATCCGGCGCATATGGCGCATCAGTTGAGTGAGGCTTCGCTTCGGAACAAGATCGTGTTGATCGGTGCAGATCTTTCTATCAATGATCGTCATCGAACTCCTTTTTCATTTGTTTCCCAAAAGGAGCCGAAGGGAACGCCGGGAGTTATCGTTCATGCACATGCTTTGGCCCAGTTGCTGGAGGGGCGGTCTTTTCCGCCTCTCGGGCCTCTTTCACAAGTGGTGGTTGTTTTTGCCGCTGCGTTGTTTGGGCTCGTACTGGCTTGGGTAGAGATCAATATCTACCTGAGTGTAGTCATCGAACTTTTGGTGCTTATCGGTTATTGGGCAAGTGCTCCATGGTTGTTTCATAACCAGGGGGTGTTGATTCCGTTGATTGCCCCTACCATCAGTTCCGTTCTGGGGTTTTGGATGACGCAGGTTTACAGCGGGAGCAAAACCCGCAAAGAGAAACGCATGGCTCAAAGGGAGGCCGAAGTCAAGAAAGAACTCCTGGCCAACATGAGCCATGAGCTTCGTACTCCCCTCAATGCCGTGATCGGCAGGGGCGAACTGTTGCAGGAAAACATGTCCGATTCGACCAATCTGAAACATACCGGAATTATTCTTGCTTCTGCAAAGTCTCTTCTCAGGCTGATCAACGATATTCTTGATTACTCCAAAATAGAGAGTGGCAGAATGTCGATGGAACAAATCGTGTTCGATTTGCGCCAAAGCTTGGAGGAAACCATGGAAACTCTGGCCAACACGGCTGAGTCCAAAGGGTTAACGCTGGATCTCAAGGTGGATGAAAACCTTTCGGCTGTTTTTCTCGGTGATCCGATGCGTCTTCGCCAGGTAGTAGTAAACCTGGTGGGGAATGCCATCAAGTTCACTGAAAAGGGGAGTGTAACCGTGAGGGTAGTACCTGAATCAGAAGAAGGGATGCTACGTTTCGCTGTTACAGATACCGGAATTGGGATTCCGGCTGATCGTCTGGGCGCTATCTTCGAAAAATACGCCCAGGCCGAGGGATCAACCGCGCGTAAGCACGGCGGTACCGGGCTTGGTACTACTATCTCCAAGCAAATTGTGGAGCAGATGAAAGGTCGAATTTGGGTGGAAAGTGAAGTTGGCAAAGGGAGCACTTTTTTCTTTGTGGTTCATATCCCGGAGGTGCCAGAAGGGGTCGAATGCCAGGCCGAAGACAGAGTTGCCTCTCCTATTGTTGCCGCCAGTGTTTCCCGCGTTTTTCGCATCCTGGTAGTAGATGATATCAAAGAAAACCGGGATTTGGCGGAAATTCGGCTTAAGCAACATGGACATCATGTAAGTACGGCTGAAGACGGACTGGAAGCTGTGGATGCTTTCGGAAGGTTGGATCTCGATGTAATCCTGATGGATATCAACATGCCCAGGATGGGCGGAATTGATGCTACCCGGGAGGTTCGTAACCAAGAGGCCAAGCAAGAAAGCAAAAGCCATGTTTCAATTATCGCCCTTACCGCGGGTGATGCCGCAGATGATAAAGATTCCTGCCTGGAAGCAGGTATGGATGATTTCGCTACCAAGCCGATCGATTTCAACCGGTTGTTAGCACTGATGGAACGGATCGTTCCGGATGGTGTTGGGGAGGTGGTTGACGAGGTCGTTGCAGAAAATTCCGAACCCTCGAAACCAGTCTCGCAATTGGAAGTTCCGCCTCCTTTCGATAATTTGGAAGGCTTCGATGTCGCGAAAGGGTTGGAGAACTGGGGGGATTCTGAGACGTATAAAAAAACCCTGGTTGGTTTTGGCCGGCAACATGCAGGTGATATGGACCTTATTCGCGCCGCTTTCGGTAAAGACGATATTCAGGCGGTAAAGGATGTTGCTCATGCACTGAAAGGGGTGGCCGGTACTCTTGCCGCTACTGATCTGGCGGCAGCCGCTAAGGCCTTGGATGCTGCATTGCGCGGCAAAGAAGGGGAACTTACCGTGGCGGACTTAAAGGCTGCTTTGGAGCGCAAAAACGTCCGGCTGGACGATCTTGTCCGGGCAGTCGAGGACACTTTGCAAGTGGTTGTGGCCTCGTGCCGGTGGTTCGAACCGGAGGAAGAATCCACCTCCGTGGAAGCGCCGGTGGTTCGGCAGATCGAACCAATCCACGTCGAGTTGATGCAGAATCTCGTCCAATATCTCGATCAAGGAGATTTCGCCAAGATTGAACCGTGTTTGAAAGACCTTGGGGTGAGCGGTATCTTCCCTGAAAAGGAGTTTCGAGAACTGGCCGGTCTCGTGGATGACTTGGACTTTTTCGGAGCAGCGGAATCATTGAGGAAGTTGGCGGATTCATTGGGGATTGTTTTGAACGGAGGTGAACAATGCTCTGATGAACAGACAGGATAGAGCCGTTTGGAAAACTAACGACTCAAACTCTAAAACGGTGTGGATGATCTATCCACACCGTCTTTTTTTTTGACAAATTTAGTTTTCGCACTAAACTTTTTTTGTATTAAAAATAGAAATTTTAAGGTTTTAACTGTTCATTGTTAATTGCTAATTGTTAATTGAATATGGCTCGAGCAACTAAAAAGCGTGTGTTTTTTGCCCTCTATTGTACGGAGTGCCAGGAAAAAGAGGGGAAGAGGATAGAAAATTATAAGATTCTTTTGAATCCTCAAAATACAAACCCGAAAGAATTTCGGGTACGTAAATTTTGTTCTCGTCATGGAAACTATGCTATTCATAAGCCGAAACAGATATCGAGGTCGCAGAACAAGTAAATTAAATAATTTATTTTTGAGTTTTGATTTTTAATTTTTTTTTATCATGTCATTCGATCTTTCTGTACAGAAACGGCCTATGTCCAAGCACTCAGCACGTGAGATTCGTGCAAAGAGTCGGGTGCCGGGGATTGTGTATGGGCCGGGTTTTGATGCTCAGCCTGTTTCGGTGGATAATTCAGGATTCCTGAAAATTTATCGGAAGGCGGGGACATCGTCATTGGTGGATCTTGAGGTTGATGGGAAAAAAATAAAAGTGTTGATACATGATATTTATTGGCATCCGGTGCGGACAGAGATAGCTCATGTGGATTTTTTTGCGGTGGATTTGAAAAAGAAGACAACTGTAGAGGTTCCGTTTGTATTTATCGGAGAATCTTTGGCGGTTAAAAATTTGGGAGGAATGTTTATGAAGGAGCATGAGTCTTTGAGTATTCGTTGTCTTCCGATGGAGATTCCGCCGGTGATTGAAATAGATATTTCAAAGCTTGAAAATATTAATGATCATTTGACGATTGCCGACTTGAATCTGGATGAAAAATTTGAAGTAATGCATTTGTCTCCTAGTGTCATGATTTGTTCCATTGTCGGTCATGTAGAAGAGGAAGAAGTAGTAGGAGAGGAAGGGGAAGTTGTTGAGGGGGAAGGAGAAGGTCAGAAAGAAGAAAAGGGGGAAGAGTAAGGTATTCTTTTTTTCTTAACCATGATTACTTGTTTCAACGGAAAATTTGGAAAAGTTGAAGATTTTTCTGTTTCTCCTTTTTCGGATTCGGTTCAATTCGGGCGTAGTGTATTTGAGACACTTCGGACTTATGGAGGGACTCGAATTTTTGAGGCAGAGGTACATTTGGATCGGCTTTTTGAATCGGCGGAGATTTTGAAGTTGAATTTGCATAATTCGGTGGATAAATTGAGGAGGCAGATTAAGTATTGTATGGAACAATTGGTGGAGCGGAATCAGGCCGGTGGAAAGGATTTAAGGATTAAGGTTTTTTTGGCGGAGGAATTTTTTTGGATTATTACTCGGGTTTTGGATGAAGTGTCGCCTGATTTTTATGCGTTGGGTGTGGAGATAGTTGACGCGGTGTTTGAAAGAAATTTTCCACGGGCGAAATATGTTAATCCTGCCTATGGTTATTTTCAGCGTGTTCAACCGAAAGAGGCTTTTGTGACTATCTTTTTTTCTGATGATGGCTTTTTACGTGAAGGGACAATTGTGAATGTTTTTGCGTTATTGAATGGGACAATTGTGACACCGGAAAAAAATATTTTATTAGGAGTAACGCGGGAGGAAGTATTGCGCGTAGCGAAAAAACAGGAGTTTGGAGTTGAAGTTCGAGAAATTTCAAGAGGAGAACTAATGACAGCCGATGAGATTTTCCTTACCTGTACGAGTAAAGAGGTAATTCCGGTGCGGAAATGGGGGGAGTGGGAGAACGGGGATTTTACTGTGGCGCATAAATTAAGAGCGAATTTTCCGAAAAACGATAACTTCCGTTGAAAGTCTTTCGGGCATTTGCATTGAAGCAGGGGTAATGTTTTCAATTTTTAATTTTAAATTATTTTTTCATGTCTTTTTTCATTGTTGCCACCCCTATAGGAAATTTATCTGATATCACTTTCCGTGCAATCGATATCCTCAAAAGTGTTGATTTTGTTGCGGCTGAAGATACTCGTCGAGCAAAAATATTGTTCAATAAATATACAATAAAAACTTCATTGGTTTCTTATCATGCTCGATCATCGGAATCTAAAGCAAAAGAAATTATTGCTCGGGTAAACCTGGGAGAAAGTTGTGCTTTGATTTCCGAGGCTGGGACGCCTTGTGTTTCTGATCCGGGTTATAGGTTGGTACGTGCGGCGGTGGAAGAGGGGATTGTTGTTGTTCCCATACCCGGGGCTTGTGCTTTGACGACGTTTCTTTCGGCTTGCGCGGTGCCGGCAGATAGGTTTGTTTTTCATGGATTTCTGCCTCATAAAAAAGGACGTCAAACTATTTTGAAGGCTATGGAAAATTCGACAATGCCGCATATTTTTTATGAATCAGTGCATCGGTTTCCAAGATTGCTTCAGGAATTGGAAACATTTTTGGGAAAAGATCGACAGATTGTGGTGGGGCGAGAGATGACGAAAATCCATGAAGAATTTTTTCGTGGAACGGTGGAGGAGGCGATGGAGTATTTTACGAAGGAGAATATTAAGGGGGAGTTTGTGGTGATGGTGAATAATGAATAGAACATATCCGCTACGCGGAAAGATGGTAGAACTTAGAGCTTAGAACTTAGAATTTAGAAAAGAATCTAAGTTCTACCATCTACCAACTAAGTACTCAGTTACGCTGCCATCCTTTCCGCAATTTCATCCATAACCTCCGGGCGTTCGTCATTGGCGGCTTTTATTGACTGGAGATCTACGTTAACAAATTTCCCTTTATGGCTTTTTAACCATTTGAAAGGAACATTGCCTTTTGCTCCGGCTATCTTTTCCTCTTTTTTATCTCCCGGGAACCATTGTTCGGCGATTTGGGCTATTGCTGTTGTCGGGGTTTTGGCGGATGTGATAATAACTGAGCAATTTCTGGCTACAGTTGGATTGATGCCCAGATTCTGGATTTGATTTGGAGTACACATTAAATTGAGAGGAAAAGGCTGTCCTCGTTTCAGTGAGAATACGGGGCGCTTTATTTGTTTGTCTTCCCTTAAGGCTTGATGATAAGATTTTCCAGTTATCATGGTGTGGAATCGGTTGAGGAATTTTTCGTTAAATTTTCCTTTTTTTTGCATATCTCTCATGATTTTCATGGCTTTTTCTACCGGCATGCCTTTTTTATAGGATCTTTCTCCTACTAAGGCATCAAATACATCAGAAATGCTGATTATGCGAATTCTGTCTGCCGTGTGGTGATCGAGTTCGCCTGATTCAATTAATTTTTCCAGTTCGGTTTCTGTGGCATGATGATACTTGTTTGCCAGGGCTTCCGAAGACATAGTATCGTTTTCTCCGGTGAGCATGTTTGCGCCGTGTTCTGCGTGCTGACTTATATGTTCATATTCTTCGTCTGTGAGTCGGCCGTTTTTTGTCAGAACTTCATCTTTTATTTTAATTTTTCCCACATCATGTTTGAGGGCGTCGTTTGAAACACCATGTGTTTGCTCTGTGTCCCAGTTATGCTGTTTGGCTTGGGCATGCGCATATTCTGCTACTCCTAAAGAATGAACAAAACTGTCCCGGTCTTTTTCGCTGAGGTTGACCAGTATTTTGGCATGTTCGTGGCTGAGGCCGTTTATTATGCTTCTTATGGCGGCTTTGAAATGTTCGCATAGTGGCTCGATTCTATGTTGGCGATCCTCCAATGCTTCGAGTGCTTTGGTTGTTAACTCATGAACTTGTGTGATAACTACAAGATGATCTTCATCATGAGTGGTTCTGGCGGGGGGAAAGACTTCATTTCCGTTTTTATCAAATCCGAAGCCAGTTTCATCGGTTTGGACGATTCCCCGGTTGGTTAATACCCTGAAGAATATCGTGTCTAATTCTATTCCAGCTCGTAAAAGAAGCTGTCCTTCGTGGCTGTACATATCTTGTTTGAGAATTTCGCCTATGACGAGAGGAAACAAATCCACAGCTTCGACTGATTCGGGGCTTTTTTGAAGGTATAGGAAACGAAGAGATTTTATGACGAGCAGGTTGAAACCATGAGTGTTTTTCATTGTTTTTTTGTGTTTTATATTTTGATTATAATGTTTTTTTTGGAGAGGGCAAAGTTCCATTTTGATGTGATGTGTTGACCCAAGTTCGACAAATATTTTGTACACATTAGCTCCCAGAGAGGGCTAATC
>CAYVJW010000060.1:0-9479 GCA_964451885.1 uncultured Candidatus Peribacteria bacterium
ACAAAGGGGGAAAATCGATTGATTTAGGAGGTTGTTTTTTATAGCTTCCTTAGCTTCAAGTCGAAGGAATACAGGCGAAATTAACAACGACCGAAACCGACTTTGGAGGAGTAAGATTATTTTTTTTCGCACTTTCTTTTTGATTATAACTCCTTTGGAAGTAAGTATTTACAAAGATTAAAAAACAAATACTCTTCTAATAGAAATGTCACCAATATATTTAGTGCTTGATTAATGTTCCTTCATTTTTTGCAACAATGATAAGATTTCCCAAAATATCCTCGGTTCTACAAAAAAAGCATCAAGGACAAGTTGCCATTTCCTGGAATGGAAAGGTTTTGGGGTATGGAAAGGATTCTGTGCAGGCGTTGGAAAAAGCCAAAAAGGAAATGAGCGACATTGAGGAAAAAGAATTTTTGGTATTTCGTGTCCATCATGATGAAATCCTTGCAGTTTGAATTTCCATACATCAACAGTCGGCCTACGATAATGGCCAAACTTCATAATAACGGAATAGCTCGTTATTTTGAGTTTTTAGTTGATAGCGGAGCGGATTACACACTTATTTCAAAATCAAATGCAGTGTTGTTGGGGATTGATGTAGATAATCTGAAAAAGAATAAGACAAAAGTAGAAATTGCCAATTTGAAATTTATCAATGTTTATAAAGTTTTTCTTACAATAACTATTGGAAGTATTAATTTAAAAATTCCGATAATGATCGCAGATGGAGAAGTCGAATGTTTGTTAGGCAGGAAAGGTATTTTCGATGTATTTGATGTATTATTTCAGGAACAAAGACAAAAATTGGTTTTCATAAAAACAAAGTCATAATCCGCGCGCAACTTATATCAGTCCATACAATACTTTAGTATTGACCGTTAATGCAGGTTTTTCAGTTCCCAAGATATCACAAAAGTCGTTCACATAGAACTGAACGATTTTTTGTGTCCGACAAAAGGCTATGGAATTTCCGTTTCAATCTGTCCGAAGTTGTGTGATAAAAACTTGAGGAATAAAAAAGTTATGCAAGAATAGGCGGTGATGAAAACAAAAAAGAAACACCTACGAGTAAAAATAATAGTGGAGGACGAGAATGGGGAGCAGCAAGAAAGATATGAAGAAATAGTGGTTTCAGACTACAAAAGCTACGATGATGTAGAAGAACGGATTATAGAAATAGAACAAAAAGTAGGCCGATTTTTGAGGGAGGAAACCGTAAAAAAAAAGAAGTGGAGGAAGTGGAAAAGCATATGGAAACGAGTGTTAATGTTTTTCGGAATGGGAAAAAAAGGATAAAAATAAATGATCTGTCCGGGGAATGGAGTTACAAAAGACAGCGGGTGGTAGATTTTGGAGAAAAAGAGGCTCGTGATGCAGGAAGTGAAAGAGATACCTACAAAAAAAATCGAGGTGGACGGATCAGGAACGTTTTGGGAAGTTTGTTCAAGTGGAATCGTCTGTATTTCATGGCGGAAGGATTGCGAGGAAAAATAGCGCGGTTATTGGGAGCAGTTTGGATTTTAGATTGAGTAAACCCGGTAACTGTGGTAGTGAGAAAATAAGTGACGTTTGCCCCGTAGGTAATGGTTGTTTTTCGTTTCATTTGTTGCTTCATTATAGTCAATCCCGAAGGATGAGTCACCCGTGGGCGGGTGACTCTCACGTAATCATATCTCAAATCGATCCGCCTCCTTATATTCTGAGCAAATCAGAGGGCGTCACACAACTTCGGACAGATTAGATGAAATTTACATGAAATAAATTTGACAATATATAAAAAAAGCTACATAAAGCATCTGCAAAAAAATTAAATAAAAACATTTGAGCAAATTGCCCAAGAGTTTTTATTTAATAATGACTAACAAAACTACCGAAATTGCTTCCTTTCCTGTCTCTTTGGATTCGATCAAGAGAGTATTGATCATAGAAAATGATCCAACAGAAAGAAACCGTATAAGTAATCTCATACGGAAAATTTGCCGCAATGTTGAAGAAATTATTATTTGCGAAAATTCACAGGCCGTCGATCACCTTCTTTCTGATTTACCCCATCCGTTTAACCTTGTAATTATCGGCCAGGGAATATCGGAAAATAATAATGTGAAGAAATTAGAAACAGAAAGCGATATCACTAGAAACATAAGAGCGAAAAAAGTAAATGCCCCTGTCCTGGTTTATACCATAAACAATAATGTCCGTACGGGAGCAGAAGCGATAAAAGCTGGAGCTGACGAGGTACTGGCAAAAGCACAAACGATTCTATTGCACAAAGTTATTGAATCGACTTTAAGCGAAGCACAAAAACGGATAGGCCGACAAGAGGTATCAGAATTTATGGAACACGCTACCTGCGCCATGTTAAGACTCGATAAACAAGGAAAAATCAGCAAAGCAAACCCTGCCATCACTCAAATCACCAACTACTCGGTAGAAGAAATAATCGGACAAGAGCTTAATTACTTCGATTCTGGACACCCGGACGATACAAATCATAATGTCATCAACCTGCCAAAAGAAGGCGAAAGCAAACAAACCGTATGGATTCGTAAAAAAGACGGCGGAATCATCCCCGTCCAAATGAACATTTTCGATAACAGGCAAAGCTGTGTCATCACAGAAGTCCCTTCCCTGGGATTCGACGCCCTGACAGGACTTCACAACCAAGAATCATTTAGTCGACATCTGGAAAAAGCCCTTCATCTGGCCATAAGGGAAAAAAATGCAAAAAAAGATTCGGTGGGACTCTCCTTCAGGGTAAAGAAAAATGACAGATTTCACATTGAAGAAGCAAAAGAATCACCCCCAAAATCAGAAGTAGCCGTTCTGTTTTTAGATTTGAACTTCTTTAAAGTGATAAACGACACTCTGGGACATCTCGTAGGAGACAAACTTCTCATTGAATTTAGCAAACGGTTAAAAGGCATCATGCGGCGCTCCGATACGCTTGCGCGCGTAGGAGGTGATGAATTCACCATAATACTCGGAGAAATAACCGAAAGAAACGGAATGAATGTTGCCAAAAAAATGATCAAAAAAATATTCAAAGTGCTTGAAAAACCATTCCATATAAACGAAAACGAGCTTTATATCGGAACAAGCATCGGCGTAAGCCTCTTCTCACAAGACAATGGCGAAGACCCGGAAAAAATTGCAGAAACTAGCGAAAAACTAACGATTATTTCAGACAAAAGAATGCAAAAAGCGAAAAACGAAGGAAAAATACAGGATGGAATAGAAAGGGAAAGCAAAAAAACTGCTGACCGATTTAGGGGATACTGGAAATTCCCGAAAGAAAAGGGAGAGAATGATGAGGAGCCTTTCGGAAAGTATGAAGGGAAGTACAAACGTCAGGCTGCATAGAAACTTTTAGAGCCTTAATTTTCACTCTTCCACCAAATATTTCCTCGTCAGTTCCTTCCCCCTCTCCACCCCCGGCTGGTCAAACACATTAATTTCCAAAAATTCCCCCAAAAACGCTGCTGCTCCCTCAAAAAGCATAACTAAAGCCCCCATTGTCTTTGCGTCAATTTTTTCCAATTCGATAACCATATTATCCCGCTTTTTCTCCGTAAGAGAATCTATCGTCGCCCGGCACTCGATTTTTAACAGTTTCTCAAAAGAAACTTCCTCCAAAAAATGAAAAGGAACGTCTTTCCACCTGTCTTCTCCCCCAATAAAATGAGGTACCGGAATCACAAAATCATGATCAAAGTCCGTAACCGTCAAAAACATAAACAACTTATCATCCGGCCCTTCCATAAAAAGCTGCAGTAAAGAATGTTGGTCCGCCACCCCAAGAGCTGAAATAGGCGTACATCCGACATTCTTTCCGGAAGCGCTTATTTTTCCGGTTGATTCCGCCCACAACTGCTTAAACCAATCGGAAAAATTTTTCAATCTTTCCGAATACGGCATTAAAACAGTAGAATTTTTTCCATTTTCACAAGCCATAAACTGTAGAGCAGAAAGCTGAAAACATAAATTATTATCAAAATCATCAGAAAGAAATCTGTCCCGCATTTCCCTCGCCCCCTCCAACATTCCAGAAATATCAACCCCCATAAGAGCCGCCGGCAAAAGTCCCACAGCCGTTAAAACAGAAAAACGACCACCGACCTTCTCCGGAACATCAAACACCAAAATTTCATCTTCCTCTGAAATTTTCCGCAGAAACCCTTCCTTCGGATCCGTAATAAAAACAAAATGATCTTTTGCCTCCAAAGCCGCCAAATCCGTCTTTTTCCGAAACAAAAAATACTGGGACAAAGTTTCAATAGTATTTCCTGACTTAGAAACCACCAAAAATAATGTTTTCCTCAAATTAAGATGTTCTTCCAACTCTGAAATTAGTACCGGATCAATACTGTCGACAACGTGTAATCTTATTTCCCTTGCCCCATAAACCGGCTGAAAAGCTCCCTGCAATAATCGAGCCCCCAAAGCCGACCCACCGATTCCCAAAACAACAACTTCTTTATACTTCCCCTTTATCGACTTAACATACTTCTCAATCTGAAAAGCCAAATCCCAATCATCTATCGTCCGATAAAAATCTTGCTGCCTTTTATCAACGGCTTTAATAAAAGGCATAAGCTTCTTTTCATATTTTTGAATTTTTTTAATTCCACCGATACCGGAAAAGTTTAGTCTGATCATCTGTTTTATTATTTACAAAAAACTTTATATTTTCAATATAAATGGCTAAACCAAAAAATTTCGGCATCAAACAAGTCGTTCAATACCCGAAAAAAGTCGAGAAATTCCTCCATGAAATCTGCAAAGACATTCCAAAATCCGCTAAAGCCATGGAAAAACAAAAAATGGCTTTTTCCCTTAAGGAAAAAATTCCTCCTATCCCAGGGCGGGACCTGATAACTATTGCCGAACAACGAAAAATCACAATCCCTCAAGAACTTGAAATACTCCTCAGAAAACGAGCCATCCGCACTATCTCCGGAGTCTCCCCAATCGGCATCCTAACCAAACCATTCCCCTGTCCGGGACGATGCGTGTACTGCCCCACAGAAACCCGTATGCCAAAAAGCTATCTCGCGAGCCAACCCGCCGCCGCCCGAGCTGTAAGAAATAAATTTCATCCTTACGCACAAGTAAAAAACAGAATTACCGCCCTCAAACAATCCGGCCATCCGGTGTCAAAACTTGAGCTCATTATCATGGGTGGAACATGGAGCGTCCTGCCAAAAAAATATCAAAGCTGGTACATCAAAAAATGCTTTGACGCCGCTAATGAAATATCATCTAAAACCCTGACCCAAGCGCAAAAAATCAACGAAACCGCCGCGCAAAGAATCATCGGACTGACCCTGGAAACCAGGCCAGATTTCATTACGGAAAAAGAACTCGTCCGAATGCGACACTTAGGATGTACCCGAGTAGAACTAGGCGTGCAAACACTGGATGACGAAGTACAAAAATTTACAAAACGCGGACATACCAATAAAAATGTAATCCAAGCAACACGACTACTCAAAGATTTCGGCTTCAAGATTTGCTATCACCTCATGCCCGGACTACCCGGATCAACCCCTGAAAAAGACCTGGAATGGATGCGAGAAGTAATAGAAAACCCGGATTTTCAGCCAGATTTCATAAAACTCTACCCCTGCGTAGTGCTGGACAACAGCGAACTCAAAAAATGGTGGGAAGCCGGAGAATTTATCCCCATTTCCGATAAAAACCTCATAAAACTAATCTTGCAATTTAAATCTTTCGTCCCTCCATGGGTACGAATCATGCGCCTAATGCGAGATATTCCCGCCTCCGATGTTCAAGCCGGCGTAAAACTCTCCAATCTCCGGCAAATTATAAAAGAGCAGCCTAAAAAATTGGAAGAAATTGTAGGCAATAAATTTATGAAAGAAAATAATTTATACAGCGGAGAATGGCTTTGTGATTGTATTCGATGTCGAGAGATAGGTTTTGCTTTCCTCGATAATTCAAACAAAGAAGTCCCTCTTTTTGAAGGGGGATTTAGGGGGTTAAATAACAATAAACTCGTTCTCAAACGCCGAGATTACGAAGCCAATAGTGGAAAAGAAGTATTCCTCAGCTTCGAATCCCCTGATGAAAAAACACTCTTTGCTCTTTTGCGGCTCAGGAAACCAAGCGGACAGGAATTTTCTGCTTTTAGTTCAGTGCTTCATAATGCTGCTTTAATCCGAGAAGTCCACAGCTACGGCCACGAAATCTCCGTAGGAAAGGGTTCCGGCATCGGACAGCACCGGGGGCTGGGAAAAAAATTAATCTTTGAGGCCGAACGAATCGCCCGTGAAGAATGGGGTCTGAAAAAAATCACGATCATTTCCGGGATAGGGACACGAGAGTATTATCGAAAGTTGGGGTATGGATTAAGAGCAACATATATGACGAAGAAAATTTGACACAAAATAAACTCGTAGGGGTGCCCCTTGTGGGTACCCAATTGGGAAAACCACGGCGATGCAGGGCAACCACAAGGGATTGCCCCTACCTTCTCAAAAATAATCCAACTCCAACCAACAAAACCAACCCTATCCCCAAAGCCCAATAAATCTTTATATCTATCTTTTCAATTTGGTTTTTCTCCTGAACTACTTCTTTTCCCCTCTCTACTTCAATCCGCTTCGTTTCCTTTATCTTTCCTAAAACGGCCTTCGAAACATGATCAGCTATATCCACTTTGGAGAGTTCCTTTCCGGATTCATCAAATACCGCCACATAACGAATATCGGAAAAAAAAGGAACAAATAATGTTTCTTGTGACTTATCTTTTAATTTTGGAACTATTATCTGCTTACCTGTTTTTGGGTCGAACAAATTTGTAGGTGGAGAAAAACTCGGTATCTGAAATGCAAAATCAAGTTCATTTATCGTCTTTCCACTTTCATCAATAGTATGCAAAACATATTCATAATTCAGAACATTTTTTGATCTGTATCCATAACTGAGATAAACCTTATCTATGGACACAATTTCTCCCTCCTGAGATAAAGATATTCCCAAAACCCTTTCTCTCTGGCCCTTATTTACAGCATAAACATGACCAACAAATAAAAAACACAACACGAACGCAAAAATTTTTTTTATCATTATTAATTTCTAATTTTTAATTTTTGAATTTTGATTTTTATTACTGTCTATCAAAATTTCCCCGATCTATCCCTTCAATGGAATCTAGAAGATAGTATCGATTAATAGGACCCCAGGCATTTCGCCAAGTTTGAGTATTATAAATATATTGATTTTTCATCATTGAATTTTCCGTTCCCCTGAAAGCAGAAGTACAATCAGCTCCTTCGTAATCACAACCTTCTTCCTCCGTACAAACTAACTCAGACTCACAATAATAATTTACAAAACATCCTTGACTAAGATTTCCATCCCATCCCAAAATAACATCCCAATTACTAACCGGATTTATATAAGAAACACAATTTCTTATCCCGCTAATATTAGCTATAAAGTTATATTCCCAACTACTGTAATTATATTCATCAATCAAATTTCCAAAGCCATGCCCAATTTCATGTACTACTATCTTTGGACCAACTCTCTCATCCGAAACAAGGACAACAGGGAAGTCAGGATTAACGTCACAAGCCATTCCAATATTTATTCGACTCGGGGTTTGCAAACTTTCATCCTGGTTAAATACAGGAGGATAAGCGTGCGGCCATACATAAGAATTGACGGAAACCGAAAGCTTGAGGTCCACCCAAGGATACTGATTAAATATAGGATCAAAAAACTCAGCTTCTTCTCTTTGGGAATGTACTCCCCAAACGCACATATCTGTGTTTTCATAATCCAAAGTTGGCATACGATAATAATAAATGTTAAACTTCTGTTTAAATTCACTCAATGGATCCGTTGCAAATAGAGAAAAATCCCCATTCCCAAAAGTAATTTCCAAAAACTTTTCAAAATCTTCCTCAGGAACATCGGTAACGATCATAATATCAAAAAGATCATGCTCTCCGGAACTTCCTGTATCAGGCCAAAGGATTAGATTTTCTTCTGTTGAAATCATATGAACATAAAGTGGAGAGCTTGGCTCGCTGCATCTATCGGCTTTACAAACTTGAGCATGAAAAGTCCAGGTTGTTACATTCGAAGAACTAAATGCACCAAATGTATGAAAACCTTCTGCAGTTTCCACTATTTCATCAGGAAATACAAAACCATCGTCCGTATAATAACTTAACTTATAGGAATCTATCGGAGTTTCATCTGTTCTTTCCGCCTTGACAAAAAAGTAATCCGATATAGAAACTTCAAAGGAATTATCATCTACCTGCTCATATGAATCAGCTTTAACAGTAATAATCGGCGGTGTAAGCAACTCGATACACGGTTGAATATTGCATTCTTCAGATTCAGTTGCCGTTTCTTTGCCACATAAACTAATGTCATCATATGCCACCCCATCACTTCCCATACAAACCCACTCCCTCATCCTAGTTCCTCTACCACATTTTACACTGCACTCTCCCCATTCTCCTTTCTCCCATTCATAAACAATTATTTTTTCCTCGATCAATTCAAACTCCGCTCCTTCCAAAGGATTTGAAGCCGATAACTCTTCCCCACCATTCATTACCGTAAAAAACTCTCGATAAAATCCACTCGACTCTATATCATTTATCTTATCACTAATCCCTGCTTCCATTCCTATCAAGTTAAACCTTAGCTTCCCTAAAGAACTTTCTTCTGTGTTTATAAAAAGCCTATACTCTCTCTCCCAAGGCCTCTCTATAGGCATATTACGAACCAAATTTTCAAATCGGATCATTCCGTCTCTATCAGGAATTTGTCTCCCCCCTTGCTGCACACCTCCCCCAACAAGCAATGCCTCAATATTTTGATAAACAACACCTTTTTCTTCCATTTGAAAAGTAATCGCATTAACAGAAAAATCTCTATTCTCACTCCCCCCAATTTCAAGTTTAAAAACTTCATTATCGTCTGTCCCTGCAATTATACTTGTACCATCCGAAAACTCGTCCGTTCGCTGAACTTCAATATCAGAGGAAGGCAGAATATTAAAAACCCCGCTAAGGTCAGAAACTTGCCCCGACGTTCCTAATGAATTTTGAGGCATAAAACCGCTAATATATATCTGATATTCCCCGGGCACTAGATGTTCCGGCACAGTCCACAAATATGATCCACTATCCTCGTGAACATCTACAGGCATGTTAAATTCAATCCAGTCCAAACAACTTTCACATGATTTATAACCGATATGTACCCTATCAATATTTACCTGATCCCAAGCGATTTCATAAGTCTCCTCAACTTCCAATTTATCTCCCTTTGCCGGCGAAATAATTTCAATTTTTGGGTTTTTAAATGGACACCACCATTCCCCTTTACATAAAATTAACTCAAAACGAGGCTTTATGCCATCTTTACAGTAAAATTCCATGATTGTCCGGTTTAAATTTTGGCCGAAGGTCAAATAAAAAACGGAAAGC
>CAYVJW010000061.1:0-9448 GCA_964451885.1 uncultured Candidatus Peribacteria bacterium
TTTGACGAGTCAGTAGGAATAAGCCTTGCTGGCTTTTTTAGTAGGAAGTCAGGAGATCTCTGATCTTTCCAGATCCTTTGAGGGTATTTTTGATCTGAGAAATTTTTTTCACGTCACGGATGGGATCTACGAATTTTATGGGCGATTAAATGAGAATATAATGGAATTAAGTCTCCTATTTTCGAATTGATGAATTCTTTTTTCTTTCTGTTTTTGCTTATTTAAGGGCTTTGTTGGATTTAGGCGACACAATCACGTTGTGTCTCCTATTAACCATTCTCAAGAGTTTTTATACTCCCAGTACTTCTCGTAGGCTTTTTCTATGCTATGAGAGGAATCGAGAAGCAGTTCTGAAATCATGTCAAATCCTTGATTGCTAAGAGACAAGAAAAAACAGCAGGTTTCATCCTGATTTCTTATTTTTAGTTCAACCAGAGGAGAATCCGGACAATCCAGTTCCGCAGAAAGTTCAAAAATGAAACCTTCTATGTCAAAGTTTGGAAGTGTGAGAGCTGACTTTTTCTTTATCATGCTAAAATAATTAATCATTATAATACGTAGAACGTGTTTCTATAAGCGGTATTAGTTAGTTTTAATCAAATCTTTATTCGACTTTTATTCTGCTAAAAAAGATTGGCGAATGAATTCGTGCCATTTGCAAAGATTTCGGTATTGTTTGTGGCAGTGGGGAATTAGAAATTCTGAGAGGTTTTTAACATTACCCTTCCCCCTCCCACTTTGCTCTGTGCGGATTTTGGATTTGTATATAGTCGTCCACACACACGTCTGGAAAAACTCTTTTTGAGTTATTCGAACTACTGAATTTCTATTTCTTTCCTCCTGCCAGTTTAATCATTTTATCAAAGTCACTCTCAATTTCTTGGGTTTTGTTAAAGGCCTCATATTCGGAAAAAGCTTTTTTCTCTGCCTCTTTGCGAGATACTTTTCCAAAGCCTTCCAACACTCGAAAGTCATTGAACTCCAAAAAGCGATTTACGGAAAGAGCCAATCCCTCCATCGTAAATTCGTTTCGTTTTTCAATCTGGTTTTCGATGTAATCGAAGTAAGCGGATATTGTTCGCTCCAGCTTTTTGATTTCATCTTCCTCCAGATAATTTTTTGCCACTACTGTATCTAACTTCAGGACACGTCCTTTTGGGGAATTTTTGAAATGGAGTAGTCCCATTTTTGGCTGAGTTTTATCTGCTTTTTCGTAGATAATTTCGGCTGCTGTTTTTCCGGTAATGGCGAAATGAAATTTGTTCTGTACGTTAGCGAAAAAGTTTTTGGTGATCTGGGATTTAGAATCATAATCAATGCTACATTCAGCAAAAATATCGGTAATTTTCTGGTATATTCTTCGCTCACTGGCTCGAATGGAACGGACTCTTTCGAGAAGTTCTTCGAAGTAGTCCTTGCCAAAATAACGCCCATTTTTGAGCCGATCATCGTCCATGACAAAGCCTTTGATCATAAATTCTTTTAGCTTTTTGGTTGCCCATATTCGGAATTGCGTAGCTTGGAGAGAATTTACTCTGTATCCTACAGAAATGATGGCATCCAAATTGTAGAATTTTGTTTCATATTTTTTCCCATCTTCAGCAGTATGTGCAATTTTTGCACTAACTGAATTTTCATCTAACTCATGTGTACTAAATATATTTTTAAGATGTTTGGTAATAACGGTTCGATCGACCCCAAAAAGCTTTGCTATCTGTTTTTGGGTTAGCCAGACGTTTTCATTGTGGAAGAATATCTCGACTTTCACTTCTCCGTTGGGGGTTTTATAGAGAAGAAATTCAGTGAGTTCGTCTTTGGTGGTGAGTTTTTGGTTGGTCATGATTTATTATTTTTAGAAAGAATAACTGCTCCATTCTTTTTAATTACTGACTGCACAAGCATTATTTTTCTTTTAAAGCCTTGAGGATCATTCAAAGAATCTTCATTCCATTTCTCAAGAATAAGTCTGTTTGCCCCCCTGATAATTCCATATAAATCACTAGGAGAAATAAATTGAACTTTATGATTTGTTTTGTTGTCAATTTCTTTTGTTTCTTTTTCAAAAAGCGGAGTAATACCAAGAGCTGAAGGTGAAAAAAAATGTGTTAATGAGTTTCTTAACTTTCTTAAATTTTTGAATCCAATTTTTCCGCTTTTTTTGGAGTTGTTTTTTACCCATTCATTTTTATTGCACACACAAAATTTTTTGAAAAAAGACTCAATATCAGCATTTGATGATTTCTTTTTTAATTCTACCTCTTCACTTATTTCTTGTTCATAAATTATCCACAAGTGTCTCAAAGTTTCCAAGAAAGCAAAAAGTACAATCATTTGTGATCGGACTGGTAAGTGAAACTTTAATTTATCAGCAATTGTTTGTGGATGTTCTGAGAGTTGATAATTATAATCAATTTTTTCCTTTTTTAGTTTTTCTGCAAGGAAAGTGATAAAATTGGAGAATTCTAAAACCTGTTCTTGAATATTTTTTAGTTGATTTTGAAATCCCAGAAGACTTCCAACCTCTTTATCAATCTCTATAAGAAAGTGAAAAATAGGAGATATATCTGGAGATATGACAATATTGCTATCATCAAAAAATAAATGCGTATTTTTATTTGAAGCTATTTTTTTCATTTTTTAATTTGATTATTTTTGGAGTTCAAAAACTACAATCAACTTTTTTTCTTTCCTCATGGCTTTTATAAATCGTTTTTTATTTACTTTCTGATTAGAAATGGCGTGTGCCTTCAAACTTCCATTTTCGTGAAAATAAAAGCAATCTTTATCATAACCGAGTAAAACTACAAAATGCCCATCATATGGAGCTTTTATTTCGTAAAGAATACTCCAATCTACATTCACAATTATTGGATATCCCTTATCGAGCCAGCACGTTAAATCTTTTGTTGTTATGTTTTTCTTGGTATGCAGATTCAATGTTAGGGCTTTTTTGAGGGTTTCAAGCATGATGGGCATATCTATATTTTTTAGAATTGCCTTTGCATCTGCTTCCTCGTAATTTTTCAGGATATACTTTTCACCCTCTAGCAAATCTTTTAGGTCGAAATTACTAAACATTTTTGCCTCTAAGCCCTCTTTCCATAAAAGCATCAAGATTTGATGCGTGTAAGTCCACAATTTTGGCTTTTTCTTCATCTTTTGAGCCAACTCTTCAATCGTGTATTTCCGTTTCGGGAAAAAGTGTTTCAGAACAGATAATGCTACACACTGAGCACAGTTTGTTCCATCGATATTATTGGAATAATTAGGAAGATTTATAAGCATCTTAGTAGGAGTAATGACACATTATATCAAGGTGAATAAACAATAAATATTATTTTTGAGTTTTAAGTCTACCTTGCTCCCAAGAAAAGTAGGCTAATCCTCCCAGGATTAAAGCAGCTCCAACCATTTTTTGAGAAGAAATATGATCTCCAAAAAAGATAAATGCTCCAAACAGGATAAAGACTGGCTGGAGAATTAAAAACATATTCAGTTTTGAAATTTTCAGATATTTGTGTGCCTCAAAATAAAGCATCTTAGCTACTATAGCGTTGAGCATTAAAGCTGATGTAGCTGTGACTATAGCCAGAATTGGAATCATTTCTATCTTCCCCTGAAAACCAAAAAAAGAACCAAGAAATATCAACATCAAAATCAACCGAAGAAATCCAAAAGCGAATCCATCAATATCAGAGGCAAATTTTTTGATAAGGAAACTTTGCAACGCATATAAAAATCTACAGATCAACATAAGACTAACGAGGAATAATGACATTTCTCCTTTCAGCGTTGAGAGGAAGACAAATCCTGTAAGAGCTACCAAAATTCCAAGCATTTCGCTCAAAGAAATTTTCTCTTTTAAAAAGAATACTCCCAATATAAAAGCAAAAATTGTTTCGGATTTTCCTATGAGAGCAATAATGCCTGAATTTGTTTGTTCCAAAGTGTACCACCATAAAAATGCGGCAAACGAAGTGATAAGGGAAACAGAAAGCAAAACGTTTCCATGTTTTTGAACACAAACCTGGAGTTTTTTTCGAGATTTAGTGGATCTAAAAAAATATGGAGTACAAAGTACTATAGCTCCTAAACTGCCCCAAAAAACGGCATTTTGAGGCGTTACACTTTCAAAGTGATGAAATAGAAAATCTGAAACCAGATACATGGCTGCTCCGCAGATAGTACTGGAAAGCATGAGGAGAGAACCTTTTTGAGAGTCGTTTATAAGATGGATTTTACAATTTTTCATGGCTTTAAAATCACCAAATTATCAAAGTCGGTGTAATCAATGATCACATCTGCTAATGCTTCAGGGTTAACTTCGTCAACGTACATTCTGGAGGCCGCATGGTATCGATCAATGTACTTTTGCCTTGCTTTTTCGAAGCTTCCAAACGCCTCTGTTTCTCTTTTTGCTCCACGTTCCATAGCTACGTCCCAATCTGCTTTTAAAAATATTTTCAGATCCCAATAAGGAACATAAGTTGGCTTAAATAGATACGCTCCATCAGTAATTAAAATCGAGTCACTTTGAATTGAAGTAGGCTCTAAATCAAGAGATTCGTCTGTTTCCAAGTCATGAGTTCCAGATATATATACTGATGAGGTACTTCTTGTGACATTTTAAGAACTTTCTCAACAAAACCTTTCTCATTATAAGCATCTTCGTAGTACCCTCGTGCAGAATCTCTGCCTTGTCTATATCGATGATCTTTTTTGTTGTGAAAATTATCGATTGTTATATGAATCGAAGGAAGAGCTTTTCCCACTAGAAATTCATGGAGTCCTTTTGCCAATGTTGTTTTCCCCGTGGCCTCAATGCCATTAATTGCTATTCGAAGAGGAGTGTTTCTTTGTGATTGAGCTTTCTGGATACGAGAGGATAAAAGCTCGAGGATTTCCAAGTCGATTTTTTTATGGGGTTGTTTAGTCATTTTGAAAGATAGTTGAGAATTTCCTTTTCGACTTCTTTTAGATTTTTCTTTGTCGTATTTATTCTAATTTCATTGGGATATAGAGGACGGTTACATATTGCTTCATTAATTTTTATAGCTGACTTCCAATCTCGATATTTACTACTTCGTTCTTCTAATAGAACTCTAGATTTCAAAATTTCGTGATCATCAATTATCAAAGAAAATAAAGTATACTTTTCGGTTTTAAAGAGAGAATGAAGCTCTTTGATACGCTTATCCTCAAGATCAGTAATAATGATGTTTTCAAATCCATGTTTGAGATAATTTTTTGTCACCAGTACCAAATTCTCAAAAGCGATGCTTTCCTCTTCCTCATAAGGGATTTCTTGATATCCTTTGTTGCGAAATTCTGGAATCCAGCCAAATTCAAAACATGGGCTTTTAAAGTGCTTTTGAAGTAATACTGCTATCGAGGATTTTCCAATTCCAGGAGCTCCAGCTATAAAAATGAGATCGTGATTTTCTTTCTTCATTTATTTTCGAATATCAAACAATAACTATGCTGAGCCTCCGAATCCTCACTTCCGGTTTCATGAATAAACACAAGCTCCCTTTCAAAAAACAAAACTTCACTAACTACTCGAGCCACATCCCAAGCCAAAGGAGTCATAGGATGTCCTTCTCCAAAAGTATTGGAAATCTCAAGAACTACTTTTGCATTAGGCTTCATTAATACGCTTATTTTTTGATAAATATCAGCCATACTTTTCAGATATTCCTCATAACTACCCTCTTTTCGGTAGTTAGAAAATGGATTTTCTTTATCAAATGATCTCATATATGGAGGAGAAGTAAGACAAAAATCGAACATTGGAAGATTGTATTTTTCTATCTCCAATGAACTGCCGTGAATAACTCGAGAAGGAGCTTTTAATGTTTTGGAAATAAAGTCACACCTGCTTTTTTCATACTCAATTCCGATTCCTATTCTGCCTAATTCTTGTGCTGCCATCAAAGTCGTTCCAAATCCTGCAAAAGGATCTAAAACTTTATCAGATGGGTTTGTGTATTCTTCAATAAATTTTTTTGCGAAAACTTTTGGATAGCGAATATTTGTATCAATCTGTACTTCGATATTTTCAAGTTCGTAAGGCAAGGAAAAATAAGATTTTGACATTTTCATGATTCACTCTGTTACAAAACACAAGGCTCTAAAATTGTCACCTTCTATACTAGTTAAGTATAACTATACTTTCCTTGTTTTTTTAAAAAAATCAATTACAAAGAATATAATTAAAATAATATTTAGGATTTGTAAAAAGATAGTAATCACAAATTGCATGGGAAATATTTCTGAAGAAAATATCAATCTTTTCCAATCTATCTTTCAAGGACGAGAAGACATTTATGCCAAACACTGGGAAAGCAAGGGGAAAAGTGGATACAGTCCGGCTTATAAATTCAACTGGAACGAATTCATGGCTTTCAAAGCCAAGGGAGGCACGATCAAAGATTTCCCAAACAAAGAACTTCTCCCACTCACATCAGCTGTCATTCAAAATCATCTGGAAGGGCTCTGGAGAATTGGGATCTATCCACTCTTGGATGATAATACTTCTTACTTTATTGCTGCCGATTTTGATAAAGAAAACTGGCAAGATGAGTGTCAGGCATTTCTGAAAGTCTGCGAAGAATTCCAAATTCCTGCCTATTTGGAACGATCCGGATCTGGAAATGGAGGTCATGTCTGGATATTTTTTGAGGAAGCTTACCCTTCCGTTCAAAGTAGAAAGATCATCTTAGAATTGATCAGAAAATCCCAAAACATCTCCGTATTCGAAAAAGAAGTCAGCTTTGATCGTCTTTTCCCAAGTCAAGATTTTCATTCAAAACAAGGATACGGAAACCTGATTGCCTTACCTATTCATGGAAAGAAACTTGAAGATAAAAATACGTCTTTTCTAGATCCTGAAACTTTTGAACCCTACCCGGACCAATGGGAATTCCTCTCGAAAATTAAAAAAATGAACTGTGATGAGTTGGATAAACTTCATGACTATTTCAACGAGTCCGACAATATTCTGGATTTTATATGCTATGCTAAACAAGCTCCAGCCAAGGCTAAATCCATTTCACAAGAAAAATGTTTACATATCTTCATCCAAAATCAGGTTTATCTGAAAAAATCGGAATTGAACGGAAAACTAGTTCGATTTCTCCGAGAACATCTCAACTTTCTCAATTCAGAATATCTCACCAAAAAGAAGTTTGGAAAAAGCGTCTACAAAACCGAGAAGTACTTCAACTGTATCACTGAGGATGATAACAAAATCATGATACCCAGAGGGTTTGTAAATGAACTTTTGGATTTCTGTAATAAAGAGGGCATTGCCAATAAAATTATGGATGAAAGAGAAAAAATGAAGCCTATCACTTTCAAGTCCAATATTCAGCTTCGAGATTATCAGGATGAAGCTTTAGACATTACAGAGGATAAAGATTTCGGCGTTTTGGTTGCTCCTCCGGGAGCAGGAAAGACTATCATGGGGTTGGAATTAATTATCAGAAAGGAGCAGTCAACTCTCATTCTCGTTCACCGAAAACAACTGCTTGATCAGTGGGTTGATCGCATCCAGTCATTTCTCAAAATTCCCAAGAAAGACATCGGACAGAATTCCGGATACAAAAAGAAGGTCGGTAAGAAAATCACGATTGCCATGATGCAGAGTCTTTCTCGAATGGAGAAAAATGATACAGCCGAGCTAAAAAACGTTTTTGGGACGATTATTGTGGATGAATGTCACCATATACCTGCCAAAACTTTTCGAGAGGTAATAACGGATTTTAACTCATACTATCTCTATGGATTAACTGCCACCCCAAAAAGAAAACACAACGATGAGAAACTTATCTTTGTGTACATCGGGAATATCCTGCATGAGGTAGATTTATCTGCTCAAGGTCAGAGGACTCAAAAACTTGATCCTCATGTACGGATCAAGGAAACTGATTTAAAAATTCCTTTTGATGCTGAGATCGACAGTCGACAAACACTTCTCAAAATCCTAACCTTCGACAGCCAGAGGAATCGGATGATTGTGAATGATGTTCTGGAACAGGTAGAGTTGAACAAGAAGATATTGGTTTTAACGGAGCGAAAGGATCATGTGGAAACATTAAATCTCTATCTCAAGGATAAATGCGAATTGATCACCATAACGGGAGAAGATTCTGTCAGCGCTAAAAAATCAAAAAGAGCCCAGATCGATATGGGACATTTTCAGGTGCTTATTTCTACAGGACAGTTCTTTGGAGAAGGTATGGATGTGCCACATCTAGATTGTCTTTTTCTGGTATATCCGTTTTCTTTTGAGGGAAAGTTAATCCAGTATATTGGAAGAATACAACGATCTGATAGTGCGAAAATGATTTTCGATTATCGGGACAAGTATGTGCCGTATTTTGATCGGATGTTTAAACAGAGAAATCGATACTATAAAAAGCTGACAAATATTAATCCTACGTTGGGGTTTTAGCCAAGAGCCTGTCTGGGATCTCGCAATTTGCTAGTTTTTGAGTCATTTTTTCGTTCTCGCCAGGCGCAGGAGTGCAGCCTAGCTGGAGCTAAGCAAGCGACGAACAACAAAGCGAGAACGAAAAAGGGCCAAAAAATAGTGATTTGGGAGATTCCATACAGGCTCTAAGTATTGAAAAAATCATTTCATTCATTAGAATTTTGCTATGAGGGCAATATTCAAAAGGACAGATTTTTTACCAAGTCCTGGTGGGAATGTTTATGAATGGAAAGAAGCTGAAACAAATTTTGAAGTAAAGACAGAAGGAATTTATGTCATCGTCGTTACCGCATCAGCTAGAAGTGCAAAACAAAAAGGAATGGACGATGACGATGATTTGAGGATTACCTTAAACGATTATAAATTTGGACAAGAAGAGATTCACGACGAAAAAAAATCATGGAAAGGATTTGGAACGGCTTCTGCCTGGGATGGAGCAAGTTTGAAAGGGGGAACAAAGACAGTTTTCTTTTTTGTGAAACTTGCTTCAGGAAAACAAACCTTAAGGTTCATGGCTGATGGAACACCCACTTTAAAATCTATTGAAGTTTTACAGCTAAATCTAGCTGGCGATCAGATAGAAAATGCTATTTTTGATTTTCAAGAGTCAGCTCCCGGAATAAAAACAGATACAGGGGGAATTCCTTGGAAAAGTTTTGTGTTTCAAGGGCAGTTTAACATGACTCCTTTTAAGGTGAATCTGATCGATATTTCAGCTGCCTGTAAAAGTGCAAAGCAGAAGAACTCAACGGATGGAGATAATATAAAAGTTTATGCAAATGGGGAAATCGTAACGAATCCACAGGCTCCAACTTCTAAAAAGTATCAAAACTTTTTCTTTTCTGGAGATTTGTCCGAAGGCATTTCTGAAACGCTCATGCTTTCTGGAGATCAGTTTGTTTTTATTAACCGAAAAAACCGCAGTATATCATAAGTCACAAGAAAACCAGTCCT
>CAYVJW010000062.1:0-9448 GCA_964451885.1 uncultured Candidatus Peribacteria bacterium
AAAAAAGGCCAAAAATGGCCTTTTTTTAGGTCTTGGGTGTCGAACTTGGGTTGAGGCAAGTGATGAAGCTTTGGCTGGATTTACAGTACTTTTAGCGCAAACTCAAAAACAAATGGGGGATTTAGAAGGTCCCAGCAAAGTAATGAGAGTACTAAAAAAATTACCGTTTGTTTCTGATGGCGTGGCAAAAGCAGAGCAATTTATATTTGATGTAAAATCAGCAAGCGAAAAAGTTGAATCTGTTATAGGACAGGGAAATATAGCATATGGAAATATAGTAAAAAACATCGAAAATGTTCAGAGAATTATAGAGCGAGGACAGATCGCTATCGTGATGTTAGATGACAAAATCGCAGAATTAGAAGCCTATTTGGAAGCAAATCAAAATTCTCCTAAATTTACTTATTTTCAAACAAGCTTAGCCGGTCTTGTCAGCTTGAGGGGGAAACTTAAGGCAGATTCGCATGATCTGAAAGTTAATCTAGAAGCCAGAAGAGCAACCGCTGTAAAAATGATGCCGGAGTTAACAGGCCTGGATATTTCTCTTAGAAGTTCATTAGCAAAAGAACAAGGAGTAGCAGAATTGGAGGGATGCCAAGATGCATTAACCGCTCTGTATACTCTTTCCGATACGTTAGCGCGTCGTGGAGCTGATCAAGCAAAAAACACGGTAGATCAAACGGTAGGGTTACTGGGACAAACAGCCATGAGCGCTGATACTATGGCGTATGTACAAAGAACACATGCTAAGACCAGAAGCGCGCTTGAAAATAGCGAAGGAAAAATAAGGCAAGGAAATAGAAAACTCCTCGAAGCGGCAAAAAAAATGGATGAAGAGCTGGCAAAAGGGACGTCTCAGATTGGATTTTGTCCGGTTTCTCCTAATGGAGGGGCAGAAGTGTTGGAAATAACAGATGGGCAAAAAAATTAATAATTAAGAGCTAAGAATCAATAATGAATGAAGAATTTTACCAATACTTACATTACTTCCGAGGAACGGGAAAGGTGGGAACATTGCGCCTGGTTTGAGCTGTGTTTTTATGATATTGATGATGAGTTTAATACGAAAAGAAAGCGAAATAAAATTCTTGAATTTATCCGGGAACAAACGGACATATTACAGACAAACGGAATAGAGGTTGATTTGCAGGAGGAAGAAGGTGTGATAGTTGTTCAGGCCAGGACTATTTATGATAGTGATGCAGCCCGGGATGCACTCTCTGGTTTTTTAGGTGCACTTCAATCCCGGTATTTATTTACGATTCGAGATTATTACGTGGATAAGCAGGTCACGGAGCATTGGGGGGAGAATTTTTCTGTTCCTTTCTTGACTCCTACTCCGGACACCTCGAGCGGGAGGAGAGTTATCTTGCAAACGGCAATGAACACGCGATTTCGGGCCAGTGGCCAAATTAAAAAACTGACAAATGTGCAGCAGCAACTACAAGAAACCAAGGCAAAAAAAGAAATTTCAGAACAAATTATTAATATTCAACTACAGCAGCTGGATTCAATCATCGAAATCTTACAAAGACTCCTGGCCGAAAGTACCGTAAAAATTAGGGAAAATGTACACCTGATAAATGTAGCGGCCGCTACTGAGATTTCGGTAGTCCCAACTTCTCACTTTCTCGCCCCCCTTACCGGCAACGTATCACCTGAATTTAACTGGCACACAGCGGATGATCCTAAAGAAATAAATCCCTCCGTATGCTCCACAGTAAATGATATTTTAACACATCCTCTATTGTGGGCGGCCTTGAGGCGAGTGGTACACGCTCATAAAGAGGACTATGAAACAGAATTAATCCATGTTCTTCGTGATCCACAAAAGACAGATGCTTTACTGGAGGCAGTAAAAAAGGTTTTGAGAAGAGCTGCTCCTATAGAATTGGGGCAGCTAAAGCGCGGTATTTTAGGTATTATTGCGTTGGTGCAATATGTACAGGAACATGAATTTGCAAAGTTCTCCGAAGATTTGAAAAAACAGGAACTCAAAGAAATCAGTTTAACGGATCTACCATTGGAAGCATCAGAAAAACTTCTGGAGAGTATCCATCTATTGATCTCATCCGAAAGGTCGATTACTGCCGACTCACTCGTAAAAAAATTTATAGCAAATACTTCGACCACCCCAAGCAGGCTCTTTCCGGGAAAAAGGATGGATGGGGCAATTGTAAAAGAGATCACTCCTCATTCGGTAATTTCCGGACTTTATACGGTATCTTTTTGTTCTGGCGCAACCGGATATTATATTTTCAACGAAGGACAGCATGTACCTGCTACATTTCAGGAGCACAAAATTATAAAAATAGAGGACATACCTAATACTCCTTATTTTAGGATTTTTACCGACAAAAAAAATGTTATTTGCCAGGAGGATTTAAGTCCGTTGAAGTTTAATGATCAATTGGTAGTTGATTATTTTGTCGTGGAAAATTATGACCTCGAAGACGGAAAACAATTTTATAAAACGGAAAAAGGAGAATGGTACGATTTTGAAGGGAGAAGAATTAATGATGTCAGTGAAACTCTGGTAGGAACTATTAAAGTCCTGCAATTTCGATGTGACGATACTTCCAAACACCTAGTCGAGGAAAGAACCTTGCGGCCTTTATTTATTGAAGGAAAAAGAAAGGTCGTCTCTCTGCAAGAATTCGACCCGATTATTAAAGAAATTCAGGTAGCTGAATTGGAAGGCGGAGTAAGCATATTTGTAAACACGTCAAAATATGAATCCGGGTCAATACTTGAAACCATAAAAACTAAAGAAGGAGAAGAACTTTATCATGGAGCGTGCTCTTTTGTGCTTGGATATCCTAATTTTTTTGGCCATCTCCTTGTTCCCGTATTCTTAAATACCAATAGAGAGGTGATATTTTTTGTAAACCGGAAAGATTTTGATCCTCAAACTTCCCTCGCACAGATATTTTGTATAGACCGAGAACGCGTAACGCATATCGATGAAGAACATCATGCGCAACATCCTTCGCTACGAAAAGTAATTTTGGAAAAATCCGGTTCTATTTTTGTGGATGAAAAAACAGGAGAGCCGAAGCGGATTGAAGAAGAAAGAATTATTGGCATTCCTGAACATAATCCCGAAGTACCATTTAATTATCTCACGTTGGAAAATTCAGGCAATACACTTATTGACGCAAAACTTAATGTTATTCGTGCAAACGGGAAAAAGCTTTCGGGGATTGATGAAAGTTGGATGGGAAAGGAGTGTGAAATATTTCATAACGATCTCTTTGTAAGAGCAACGTTATATCGGTTTATAACTGAGATCGGTCAACATATTTTAGCCGTCCGAACGACAAAAGGAAAAAATATAGAAATTATTAGCACCAAAGATGGGATTCTTTCTGTCTACCCTGCAAATTATGTTAATTTTGGCCAAAATGTATTTTCAGGGGCTTATGTAAAAGTGGATGGAGAAAAGAAAACAATTATATCTCCAATTCTAAAATTTAAATAATGAAGAAAACAACAGATAGTTTCATCACTCCCGAAGAACGCGAAAAATGGAAAAATTTCGCGTGGTTTGAGCTGTGTTCCTATCCGCTTGATGATGAATTTGAGCCAAAAAGAGAAAATGAAATTCTCGAATTTGTAAAATCGCAAACCGGTGATTTGAAAAAAGCCGGAATTGAAGTTGAGCTACTGCCGAGAGAAGGCGAAGAGATTATTACTATTCAAGTCAGAACAACTGAAACTTCTGAAGAAGTACGAGACCGGTTAGTCAATTTCCTGAGTTCCCTTCAGAGCCTGTATTTATGTACGATTCGAGATTATTATTTGGATGAAAGAATCCCTCAATTTTGGGGAGAAGCTTTTTCTATTGCTGTTCCTCCATCAAATCCGGATACAGCTCAAGGAGCGAGAATTATTTTGCAAAGAGTGATGGATACACAGACCAGGGTGAGTCGTGAAATCGAAAGGTTGACTACCGAGATGGAAAGACTTCAAAAAGTAAAAGACGAAAATGAGATTCCAGAAGAAGTCATAAATATTCAGTTAATGCAGATCGAACAGATTTTAGAAAGTTTACGACTACAATTAGCAACCGGGGAGAAAGCCGTTCCTGTGGGAAAACACATTGCTCGTGTTACAGCAGCTACTCGAATATCGTCCCTCCCCCCAGAAGGAACTCGACGTTTTCCTATACCGACAGCCTGTACTCAGAACACTGAAATCCCCTGGCATAATGTCGATGATCCGAAAGAGCTCATCCCCTCTCTTTGCGCAACCGTAAACGATATCCTCACCCATCGAGTACTACAAGCCGGACTCAGAAGAGTCGTAAAAGACCCGAAAGAGAACGTAGAAACTGAGCTTGTGTATGTCTTGGCAGACCCTCAAAAAACGGACTTATTTTTGAAAGAAACAAAAAAAGTTTTAAGGCGGATACCCCGTTCTCCCGTACGTTTGGATCAACTCGAACGGGGAATTAAAGGGATTTTGAAGCTTGTAGAATTTGTCAGAGAATTCCCGTTCGAACCGTTTTCGGAAGATGTAAAAAAAGTAAAACTGAGAAGTGTCAGTATTGATAAAAACCTTCCGGAAGAGTACCCGGAAAAACTTATAGAATCTGTTCGAGCGTTAAACAAAGAAGAAACAACCCCCAAAGATATATTAGCAGAAACGAATGATGCAAAAAAGCTTTTTGCCGGCAAGAGAATCAGTGAAGAAATTGTATCGAAATTTGAATTGATCTTATTATCCGAGCCAATTCACAACATAACTTTTAACTCCGGAAATTCAGGATATTTTGTATTTAATGATGCATTGTCCAAATATACACCTGCTATGTTTCAGGGAGAAGAAATCACAAAAATTGAAGCGATTCCGGAAACATCTTATTGGCAAATTGTTTCGAAAAGTGGGAAAAGTTTTGTTTGTGATCCGGATTTAAGCCCGTTGAAAATGAACGAGGAGACGATTACTGATTATTTTAGTAGTGCACTCACCGAAAAGAATTATTTTTTCCTTCAAGAAAGCGGCTGGAATGATGAGGAAGGCAACAATATAGCAAAACACTCTTTGTTACCAGCGGAAAAGATGGAAAAAACAACATTCTAATTTTTCTGGATACAAAAAGTGAAACAGAACTCGACAGAGAAGTCGACACTTCAGAACTATCGACTACCGAATCACGAACTTTTATTAAAATACCGCCAAAGATAACAAATCCTCAAAGTTTTGTTCTAAATAACTCGCTGAAGCATATAAGCAAAAAATATATAATAGCAAGCGAAATCGGACAGAGTTTTCAACTGGGTCCCGTAAAAGCGGTTGAAATAATCTTCGGTTCAACTTCTCCAGAATGTATTCTATTCGATGAACGTACCGGTAAGGAAATTATTATTGATAGAAAAGTAATAAAAAGAGTTTTCGAAGAGGAGTCCTTTTTAGCCGGAAGAAAAATTTTGACTGTCTATTCTGGCACTGAATGGTTTTTGATAGACAGCGAGACTTTAAGTTCTTTGCATTTTAAGGATAAGAACGGAAATCCTAAAAGAATAAAAAAAATTGTTGACCGCCAAAAATTAGGAGGAACCGATATGTGCGTAGTAGAAACTCTGGAAGGAGGCAGGGCATTAATAAATGAATCTACTCTGGAAGAAATTTGTATGGAAGGACAGAGCATCTTTTCTATCAGTAAAAAATCTCATTATCCATTCTTGGGAATAACAACAGTAAGCCTTGGTCTGAGCAACAAAAAAACAATTATTGTTGATGATCTTACTTTTAAGCCAATCGTTACCGGCGGAATAGCAATTACAAAAATTGAAAAACAGCTAACACTAAAGTATGATCTTACATGGGTACGGTTGGTAAGTGGCGAAAGCGTTTTGGTAAATTTAAAAACATTCAACAAAAAAACTCTGTCGTTAACACCAGTAACAGGCAAAAAAACAGGAAGTATGATTTCCCGCAAGGATTTGAAAAATATAGAAAGGTTTGGCAAATTAGAGTTAATTAGAGTAAAAACATCCAATCAGGAAGTTTATATAAACATAAATACCTTCGATAAAATCGCTTCTACTGTGGAGGAACTGCAAAGAGATGGGGAAATGGTTATCGGTATTAAAAAAGTAAAAATAGAACACAAAAATGGATTCGTAACAAAGTGGTCTGTTGAATTGGAGAATTCAGGGCATTTTCTAGCTGACAGCGAGTACCTTGAAACAATTACCATGGAAGGAGAAAGAATAAGAAATATACAACAGGACTACTATTGCAAGCATTTTTATGACACAAGTTTATTGTTTGCAGACATGGAACACTCCGGAAATTTTTTTGTAAGGGCACTTGTAGACTCATTTGAATTTTTCGTTTTAAATGGGGAAAGGATTCATCCGTTTGCTTATGAAGTAAAAAAAGTAAAAGTATCTTCTTCCGGTTATAAACAAAGATCAGAAATCTACCGATTTCGAACTGAAAAAGAACGTCATATTTATGTAATGAAGAATGAACTACTAAAAACAGATGACGGAATTTTCATTACGGAGGAAACTGATATAGAATTTATAGGAAAATCAGAATGGTTAAGAAAAGAAGTTTTTGCGATAAGTAAAAATGATCCTTCTTTTAAGGTTAGGATTACATCTCCTTCTCTCATACAAAAAAAGTGAGACCCAATTGATTTTGGTCCATTATAGAAACTACCTAACTCACCATCGCCTTCTGCAACGCCTCAATCCTCTGCTCTAACCTCGGATGTGTGGAGAAAAGCGCCATAAAACCGCTCGGCCTGTCGGAAATTTTCATGGTTGCGAGGGATTTTTGACTGGGATCGATCCTATCGGTTAATTGTTGCAACCGCTTGAGAGCGGCAATCATTTTTTGTTTTCCGACAAATTGTGCCGCTCCGTAGTCAGCGGCAAATTCTCGTCTTCGGGAAAACCAGAACACGATGGTGGAAGCTAAGATTCCAAATATGATTTCGAAAATAATTGAAGTTATCCAATAAGACAAACCTCCGACCGCTTCATTATCTTTTCCCAAAGCTGTTTGAACGGCGTAAGCCGCTGCCCGCGCGGCGAAAATTACAAAAGTGTTTACCACTCCCTGGATCAGAGTCATCGTCACCATATCTCCGTTTGCGACGTGTGACATTTCATGGGCTAAAACACCTTCTATTTCATTGGCATCCATTTCCTGAAGAAGTCCTGCAGATACCGCAACCAACGAATGATTTTTGCCCCACCCGGTAGCAAAAGCATTTACTTCAGGAGAGTTATATATCCCTACTTCCGGCATTGTAAAACCTCCCTGTTGAGCTAATCGACTGATAATTTCGACTAGTTTTGATTCTTCATGGTTTCCGGGATGTTTAATCACTTTTACTCCCATCATCGTTTTCGCCATCCATTTGGATAGAAAAAGCGAAATAAAACTTCCCGTAAAACCAATAATAGCCGCATAGATTGCAAGGGATGTGAGATTTAACCCGTAAGGAGTCAAGTAAGGTTCAATCCCGAAAACGCTGGTAATGGTCATTAATATCGCAATGACCGCTACGTTTACGAGGATGAAAAAGAAGATGCGTTTGATGAAGGACATGATGGAATAATTAAAAATAAATTAACAATTATAAAATAATTATTTTTCATAGAAAATCAAGCTTTTAGATTGCAAATATTACATATATCTATAATAGTTATAAAAAATATTCTGAGGGTTCTTGGATGAATTTTATTAATGGACATAAAAAAAATCGGCATTATCGGCGGATCTCATGGGATCGGGGCTAGTTTTGCTGAGCATTTTCGTCAAAAATTTGGAGATTCGAAAGATATTCTTGTGTCCGGTCGAAAAACCGATATTACGAACAAAAAAATTATTCAAGGTTGTGATTTGGTTATTTTTTCTGTTCCTATTGCTGTGACAAATAAAGTCCTCCTGGAAAACCTGGAATTTTCCCGAAAAGATCAGATTTGGGCAGATTTTACAAGTATAAAAATCGATCCTGTGGAAGTCATGCTTCGTTCGAAAGCAGAAGTTTGCGGTATGCATCCAATGTTCGCGCCAAAGGAGAATTTGTGCGGACAGAAGATTATTTTTACTCCCGATAGGATATCGGAAACAAACCTGGAAGAATTAAGGTCTATTTTTAAGGATTTTGAGATTATTTTTTCCACTCCTAACGAACACGATGAAATTATGTCCATTATCCAAGGCGTTTCCCATTTTTATGATTTTGTAATGGGCGTTACTTTAAAAAACATCGGGGTTGATTTTGAAAAAATCCTGAAGTTTTCTTCTCCTCCATACCGGCTTAAACTTGAAATTCTCGGAAGGATGTTTGGCTTGAACCCCGAATTGTATTCGCAAATCGCTACGCTTAATCCGAAAACGGGCGAAACGACTCAAAAAATACTGGAATCTTTTGTGTTGCTTAAAAATTATGTCGATGTAAGAGCCTATAAAAGTCTGGCCAAAGAATTTTTGGATGTTCAGAAGTATCTGGGGAAAGATTTTTGCCGGGAAGCGTACGTAAAATCTGAAAGAATTATGAATGAACGAATCCTGGAAATTCCACAAAAAACAAAGTTTTGTCTGTCTCAAAAGTGCGATCTGGCTATTTTTGGAGACCAAAATTCTCATACCGATGAAGCCAGTTTTCTTTTTTCAGAAAGAGAAGTAGCTCGAGAAACCAAATACTTCAAGAATATTTTTGAAGTCTTTGATGCCATAGAAAACGGAACAGCAAAAGCCGGGGTCGTTCCCTTTGAAAATTCCACTATGGGATCTGTTTTTGCAACGCTGGATGAGCTTTTTGAGCGTCCGGATGTGGTTATTGTTGCGGCTAAGGAAAAATCAATTAACCAGCATTTGCTTGGCATCCCAGGAGCAAAAATCTCCGAAATCAGGAAAATCATCAGCCATCCGCAAGCGCTTACACAATCCCAAAAGTGGATCAGAAAAAATCTGAAGGAGGCAGCAATATTGAGTGACCTTTCGACAGCCGTTGCGGCTCAAAAAGTAAAAATTCTGGATGACGTCCATGTGTCGGCAATCGGTTCCCGAAAGATTGCTAAAAAACTGGGATTAGAAATTTTGGCGGAGAACCTGCAGCAAAAGGAAAACAAGACCAATTTTGTCCTTATAAAAAAAGCCCGTTTGCCGAAAAAAACGCAATTTACGAGTTTTGTTTTCTGGTTTTCAGCTGATAAATCGGGGAATCTGGAAGAAGTATTGAGAACGTTTTCCAATCAAAAAATAAATCTGACAAAAATTGATTCCCGAAGGGCACCAAAAAAATATGGACGATATTTGTTTTTTGTGGATGCGGAAATTTCTGTTGATAAGGCAGAAAAGTTACTTCCTGTGTTTGAACGGCAAGTGGGGGGGATTCGGATTTTGGGCGGATGGGGAGATAGTGAAGGGCCGAATAGCCAGAGCCCATTGCTGAGCTCCAGCCTTCTAAGAACCGGAC
>CAYVJW010000063.1:0-9424 GCA_964451885.1 uncultured Candidatus Peribacteria bacterium
CAAGTCCGGTTCTTAGAAGGCTGGAGCTCAGCAATGGGCTCTGGCTATTCGGCCGGATAGCTTTCGGGTTTCGTTTTGAGTTGTAAACTCGCCCAATGCATGTAGCCTTCGTATGTGGTTCGTGTTCCTCAGGCCAGGATTCTACCTCACGACAGACACCCTTGCCTTCAGCTAGCGGTTAGTCACTACCTACCTCCGCAGTGGACTTGACCTCGCTTCGCTCGGTCTCACCACCAAGTTATTGCCCATGCCGGGCGCACAACGTCTCGGATCAATTTACAAAATTGATCCTGCTGGACTTTTTTTATGATTATTTCACTGTTTTTGGACAGACTCTTAGGGCGAGCGACAAAATAACTTGAACAATTTCATCACAGCTTCACATCATCTAAATTTGACTTCACAAACACAATCAGATACAATCATTCTAGAAATTATCAATCCCCCACAGGAATGACCGAAAACGACAACCAAAAACTCGACTTGATCATCAAAATGATCGAACAGCATGACAAAAGGTTTGATCAACATGACAAAAAATTTGAACAAATAGAGAAGAAGTTTGAACAAATAGAACAAGCTCGTAAAGAAGACCGGGCAGAATGGAGGAGGGCCCGGGAAGAAGACCGGGCAGAATGGAGAAGTGCCCGGGAAGAAGACCAGGCAGAATGGAGAAGGATCCGGGAAGAAGACCAGGCAGAATGGAGAAAAGCCCGGGAAGAAGACCGAGCAGAAATAGCTCGACAGTTTAATCAACAAGACAAAAGGTTTGATCAACAAGACAAAAGATTTGATCAACAAGACAAAAGATTCGATCAAATTATAGATCTTATTCGCGATGAAAAACATGAGCGCGAGAAAATGGAGGCAAAATTGGAAAAAGTTTATGAAACACGCCATGAAGTGAAATATAAAATTGATAGAGATTTTATCCTTAAAAATATGGGATGGAATTTAGGAATAATTATCATTGGGATAACATTCCTTAAATTTGTTATTTTGTAAGAACCTGTTCAAGGTCTTGCACGAAAAAGCCAAGTCGAAAAGACTGGGCTTTTCGTTTTTTTTGACTTCACAAACATAATCAGATACAATCATTTCAGTAATTATCAATTCCTTCTATGACAGAACACGACAATCAAAACACTGAACTTCTCATCAACATGATCCGAGGCTTGGAAAAACAAAGCGATCAAATCAGAATCACACAAAAAGAAGATCGAACAGAATGGAGAAAGACACGGGAAGAAGACCGAGCTGAAATGCGTCATTTGTTCGAGGAACAAAAAAAGGCCCGGGAAAAAGATCTAGCAGAAATGCATCGCTTGTTCGAAGAACAGAAAAAGAACCGGGAAGAAGACCGGACTGAATGGCGGCGCGGTTTTGATGAAATGAAATACGATTTGCGACTGGATAAAGAGAAACTGGAAAAAGTCTATGAAGCAAGAAATCAAGTAACGGTTGGCTTTTCGCGGGCGTTTGCCACAACGAATGCTTTTATTGCAGGCATTATAGCCGTACTAGTTTCATTATTCATGAATGTGGACAAATAACCCCCGATCTGTCCAAATTCCTCGACTTGTCCATATACAAACGTCAGTTGTTATGTTTTTTCTTTGACTTCACGAATACAATTATTCTAGAAATTACCAATCCCTTGTTTCCCTTGACGCAAAGAAGATAAAATAGTTTCATGGGGCTGTGAAAATACTTGAACAACATCATCCGCACAATCAAGAAGAAAAACTAGCCATCATTACCTCAGGAGGAGGAATGGCCTGTGTGTATTCCGCAGGAGCTTTGCTTACACTGGCCGAAAAATTCGAACTAGATGAGCCAAGTCTGATTATCAGCGGTTCAGGAAGTACGGGCAATTCAGCCTATTTTTTAGCCAAACAATATAAAGAAATAGAAACAGTCTGGACAAAAGAGCTCGTTGACGGTTCGGAATTTATCTCCTTGATGCGCGCCCACCAAATTTGCGATATAAACCATCTGGTCGATGTAATCTTCAAGGAACGATACCCGCTGGACTTAGAACGCTTCAATGCCTCAAAAACAAAAACCTTCTTTGCGGCAACAAACTGCCGAACCGGAAAAGCAAAATATTTTGATAAAACAGCCGCCGATATATTCGAAGTCCTCCGCGCCTCCATGGCCATTCCCGGACTCTACGGAGAAAAAGTAAAGATTGGCGAAGAGGCATACATCGATGGAAACGTCGGAGCCACTTTTATCGATGACATACGAAAAGCTTTTTCTGAAGGTGTTGAAAAAATCCTCCTCATCGACAACGCCAACAACACCCTCATGACCACGTTTTTTACGAAAATTTATGCCAATCTGGTAGGTGACTGCCTGAAAAAAACTGTCCAGCGCAGCCTCCGGATTGCCACGTCTTTTTCCCCTCCGCCCCTCTCAAACTTCTTCCATCTCAAATTTACCGGAGAACACGGAACGCTCGATACAAATAAAGAACGAGTGAAAAACACTTTTGAGGCCGGGAGAAAGGATGTGTTGGAGAATGCGGAATTGGAGAGATTTTTAAAGGGAATGTAGAGGAGGGGAGAGAAGGGGATTACAAAAAAACTTGACACTCCATACCCAAGACTGCTAAATTCCTCCCGCAAATAATATTCAAAACTCATTTCTTAACCCCAAACTAAAATGGCAAAACTAGTTCCTCTGGACGACAACGTAATCGTCAAGCCGATCGAAGAAGAAACCACCACAAAATCGGGAATAGTTCTTCCCGAAACCGCCTCAAAAGAAAAGCCCATGCGCGGAAGGGTCTTATCCGTGGGGCCCGGAAAATTAACCGATAAGGGAGACCGAGCACCCATCGGCGTAAAAGAAGGAGACATCGTGGTCTTCACAAAATACGCCCCGACAGAAATAAAGCTCGATGGAGAAGAGCTCTATATCGTGAGTTCAAATAGTTTGTTGGCTATTGAAGTATAAATAAAATGGTTAATTGTTAAATGGTCAAATAGCTATAATTATTTAACAAACCAACCATTTAGCCATTCAGCCATTTTTGCAATAACTTTAAATCGGCATTCTTTAGTGCCAAAAATTACAATTTCTTAATTTTTAACCCTACATTTTAAGATGGCAAAAGATATTAAATTCGGAAACAAGGCACGTGCAAAAGTTGCAAAAGGCGTGCATAGTCTGGCAAATGCTGTACGAGTTACAATGGGCCCGAAAGGCCGAAATGCAATTCTTGAAAAAAGCTACGGTTCCCCCACTGTCACCAATGACGGCGTAACAATCGCCAAAGAAGTCGAATTTGAATGCAAGTTCGAAAACATGGGCGCACAACTAGCAAAAGAAGTCGCCACCAGAACAAACGACGTAGCCGGAGACGGAACCACTACTGCCACCGTCTTGGCAGATGCCATCATACGCGAAGGCCTCAAAAACGTTGAAGCCGGCGCCAACCCCATCGCTCTCAAAAGAGGAATAGACACGGCCGTAGAAGCCATAGTCAAAGAGCTTCGAAAAATGGCCGAACCGGTCGACTCCAACGAAAAAATAGAACAAGTCGCCACCATTGCTGCACAAGATCCGGACGTAGGCAAAATTATCGCAGAAGTATTTGCCAAAGTCGGACACGAAGGCGTGGTAACCGTAGAAGACGGCCAAACATTGGGGCTGGAAACAGAGGTTGTAGAAGGTATGCAATTTGAAAACGGATACCTGTCTCCTTATATGGCCACAAAACCAGATACCATGGTGGCCGAAATCGAGAACGCAAAAATTCTCCTGACTGATAAAAAGATTTCCACAATCCAAGAAATCCTTCCACTCCTGGAACAAGTAGCCCAATCCGGGGAAAAGAACCTGGTTATCGTTGCCGAAGACATAGAATCCGAGGCCCTTGCCACACTCATCGTAAACAAACTCCGCGGAACTTTTAACGTCCTAGCCGTCAAGGCACCCGGATTCGGAGACCGCAGAAAGGCCATGCTTCAGGATATTGCCATACTCACCGGCGGAAAAGTGATCTCTGAAGATGTCGGGCTCAAACTTGACCATACAAATCTGGAAGACCTAGGATCAGCTAAAAAAGTAGTCGCCACAAAAGACACCACCACTATCATCGATGGCGCCGGAACAAAAGAAGCTATTGGCGCTCGTATCAAAGAAATCGAAAGGGAAATTGACAATTCGACTTCCGACTACGACAAAGAAAAATTGGCCGAACGCCGCGCAAAGCTGGGGGAAGGAGTAGCCGTCATCAAAGTCGGAGCCGCCAGCGAAGTAGAACAAAAAGAACGAAAACACCGCATCGAAGACGCCGTACTCGCAACCAAAGCCGCCTCTGCCGAAGGCATTGTAGCAGGAGGAGGATGCGCGCTGCTCCGCGCTGCACAAACACTAAAAGAACTTACTCTGTCTAACGCGGAAGAACAAGTGGGTATTTCTCTAGTAATCCGTGCCTTGGAATCCCCAGTACGACAGATTGTAGAAAACGCCGGATACGAAGGATCGGTTATCGTGAATTCCATCCTGCAGTCAACAGAAATCCATATGGGATTTGATGCCGCCGAAGGCAAGCTTAAGGACATGGTAAAAGCCGGAATTATCGATCCAAAAAAAGTTACCCGGTCCGCCCTCCAAAACGCCGCCTCCATAGCCAGCACCTTCCTCACCACAGAAGCCGCCATCACGGAGCTGCCAAAGAAAGAAGCACCCGCTCCTCCCATGCCGGAAGGAGGCGGAATGCCTCCAGGGATGATGGGAATGTAGAAACAATGGACAGTGAACAACGAGCTGTGAACAGTAAAAAAGGGTCCTCTTCGGACTCTTTTTTGGTTGCCAAACACTGTTCACTGCTCATTGCTCACTGTTCGTTGATCACTGAAAACTCCCGGATTCCCTCTTAATATCTCCCCCACCTCCATCTCCTTCTTTCCTGGCACCTGTGCCCGTAACACATATATTCTCGTTCCCTCCGAACATTCTATTTCCGCAGCACCTTCTTTGTTTTTCAATGAAACTTTAGTCAGCTTTACATTTCCCTTTTTCGTGCTTATAAAAACTCCCGGAAACACATCAAAGGCCAGATATTTTTGATAAATAGCCCGGGCTGTTTCTTTTTGAGGAAAAATCTCCCCATCTTGTTTTGCAAACTTACGGCAAAAGCTAACCGCTCGCCTGTCTTGTTTTTCAGGTTTAATCTTCCCAGAAAAATAACTTTCCAAAAAAGCCGGCATCATTTCCGCCGTCTTTTGGGCAAAATCCGCCCACACTTCAGAAGTGGAATTATCGGTAATATCATACTCTTTCTGATACAAAACATCCCCCGCATCCAATTTACGCACCATGCACTGAAAAGTAATCCCTGAAACTCTGTCCCCATTCAAGATAGCCGCCTGAACAGGACTGGCTCCACGATATTTCGGGAGAAGCGAAAAATGAACATTAACCACTCCGTACTCGGGGATGTTTAATATTTCTTTCGGAAAAATCATTCCGAAAGCAATTACCACCCCAAGATCAAACTTCTCCTTTTCAAAAATTTCTTTCAAATCTTTTTTTTCCGCAATTTCAAAAACCCTTAATCCCAACTTTTTTGCTGCTACTTTTACCGAACAAGGCATTAAAACCTGCAACCTCCCGACTTTTTTATCCGGAAAAACACCCACTCCCACAATTTCCACTCCCGGTATTTGCGTTAATTTTCGCAAAGCAGGAACTGATATTTCGGGAGTCCCGAAGAAAAAGATTTTCTTTTTGTAATTCATCAATAATAGATTTTCTCCCCCTGTTAAGGGGGACTAAGGGGATTAAATCCGAAGGAAATACAGAAAAGTCCGTAATTTTTCCCCTGCCATGCTTAATTTTTCTTGCATTTCCCTCCTTTTTCCTGTATAATCGCGTGATTTTTTAAAAAATCAAGAATGTCTGATTTCAACCTAAACCTAAAACAACGCCGTCCACTCTGGAAAGAAATACTGGTTTTTGCCGCAACAACCGTAGGATTATGGGGCGGAGTTCATGTTTTTTTGAACTATGATGCGTTCGCCGAAATTGCAAAATTTAAAATAGGTTTACTAAAAACTTCCGTACTCGAAACAGCTTCCACACAAAAAGAAGTAATAACAGAAGAAAACACTTCCCCCGAACCAAAGCTCGTTCGGCTAAAAAAAATAAAAAGAAAAAGAACGGTCTTTCGAAACAAAAAACTAAAACCAAAAAACCAGATTAAAGAAATTTTTCGGGAAATGCCAGTCTACCCTTCTGATAATCGACTAATAATCCCCAGAATCGGAAAAAATGTCCCTCTTATAGAAGTGCCAAACCACAAAAACTGGTATCAACTCGAAACAAATATTCAAGACGGGCTCAGAGGCGGAGTCGTTGTACATCCTATATCTCACGCCCCGGGAACCGTAGGAAATTTCTTCGCCACCGGACACTCTTCTTATTACAAATGGGATTCAGGAAGATTTAAAGATGTTTTTGCCCTACTTCATGAAGTAAAAATCGGTGACACAGTGATAGTTTATTGGGACGGACAAAAATTCGAATACAAAATGCATGAACAAAAAGTCGTCCCACCGACAGAAATTTCTGTGCTGAACCACCCAACGAACAAAGCTATCCTCACACTAATGACTTGTACTCCTATCGGAACGAATAAGGATAGGCTTATATTGGTGGGAACCCTAAAACAATAGGAACAAACCTACATACTCGCCCTTTTTTGAGCAGACCGATTTTGGACAGACACATAGTCTGCTCCTACACCTTTTGACATCCTCCTCTTTTCCCCCTATATTACCCACGCTATATTTTATCCATCCTCTCGCCCCCCCCATGCTCTCAACGCCCCTTATCATCACCAATTTTAAAAATTACGAAGCCGCAACTGGTGCAAATGCTGTAAAGCTGGCCAAAATTCATGAAAAAGTGGCCACAGAAACAGGAATCAACATTGGCATCTGTGTTTCTTGTTTAGATATTTTTCGTGTCGCACAGGAAGTTTCAATTCCCGTCTTTGCCCAACATGTTGATGCTATTGATTACGGTAAATTTACCGGCCAAATCCTCCCCCAGGGAGCAAAAAAAGCCGGCGCCCTCGGTACACTACTCAACCACTCCGAACGAAGATTGGAGACAAACGTTTTAAAAGACGCGATTTCCTGCGCACAAAAAGCAAGCCTGATGAGAGTGGTCTGCGCAGAAAACGAAGAAGAAGTTGAAAAATTTGCAGAATTTGACCCCGATTTCCTGGCCTTCGAGCCTCCTGAATTAATCGGTTCCACCACCGCCTCCGTTTCCTCAGAAACCCCAAAGTCTATCGAAGACAGCGTCCAAGCTTCCCGAGGCATCCCGGTGCTAGTGGGAGCCGGAATAAACTCTGTAAAAGACATCGAAGTAGCGCTTAAACTTGGAGCAAAAGGATTCTTGATCGCCACGGCCGTGGCAAAAGACCGTGATCCGGAGAAGAGATTGCGGGAGTTTGTAGAGGCGATGAGTTGAAAGTTTATAAAGATGGTAGAACTTAGATTTAGAAAAAGAGATATAATTTTTCTTGTCTAAGTTCTACCATCTACCAACTAAGTTCTATACTTTATAGCTTTATAAACTAATTTATCATGATCCTCCTCTCCATCCTCGCCTTCCTCATCATCTTCTCCGCCCTAATCCTTGTCCACGAATTCGGGCACTTTTACGCAGCACGAAAAAGCGGAGTAAAAGTCCTTGAGTTTGCCCTGGGGCTGGGAAAAAAGATTTACGGAAAAAAAATCGGGGAAACTGAATACACCGTCAATGCCGTCCCATTCGGCGGGTTTGTCCGAATGCTAGGGGAAGAAGAAAAATCCAATGACCCTCGAAGCTTCGAACAAGCGAAACTTTGGAAACGGATGACCATTACCCTGGCCGGTGTTTTCATGAATTTTATAGCGGCAATCCTTGTTTTGACTCTTTTGTTCACAATGGGAACAAACCCGATTCTCATTTCAAAAACAGACGTAGAAAAAGCCGAAGCAGCAGGGATTATTAAACTAAGCGAACCGAATGAAGAAGGAAAACAAAAAATTCTGGAGATGAAAAAAATCCGGAAACCGTTTCCCGCCTCTTTCTTTTTTGCAATCAGGGAAACCGGCAGAATCTCAATGGCCGTGATCCAAAAAGTCGGCGAAATTCCCGTAGAAATCATCCGAGAACACCGTCTACCTGACGGGCTTGCCGGTCCAATCGGCATCGCCGAAGTGACACATAAAATAGTCCCTCTCGGCATACTCGCCCTCATGAAACTCGCAGCCCTTCTCTCCATATCGCTAGGGGTGTTTAACCTCCTTCCGTTTCCGGCGTTGGATGGAGGCCGTTTTCTCTTTCAGATTATCGAGCTTGTAGTTCAAAGAAGACCAAACCCACAATGGGAAAACGCCCTGCATTATTTTGGCTTTATGATACTCATGGGACTTATCATTGCCGTAACGTGGAATGATATCGTAAGAATCTTTTTCTAATTTTTAAATTTTAATATATTGTAAATTTAAATTTCTAACTTCAAAAAATGTCAGCACTACTCCCCGTCTTAATCCCTGTCGTACTCCTCTTTATCGCCAGCATCAAACAAGTAAACCAATACCAGCGAGGCGTTACTTTTACTCTCGGAAAATTTACCGGAATAAAACAACCCGGATGGCGGATTATCGTTCCGATTTTTCAGTCCATGACAAAAATTGATATCCGGACAAAAGCCGTAGATGTCCCCGACCAGGAAGCAATCACCAGAGATAATATTCCCGTCCGAATTAACGCAGTTGTTTATTACCGAATTGTCGATTCATCCAAAGCAATCTTGGAGGTAGAAAACTTTTTTTGGGCCGTTTCCCAAGTCGCCCAAACCACCATGCGAAACGCCGTGGGAGAGGAAACTTTAGACAATCTACTCCAGGGCCGAGCAAAAGTCGCCGAACGAATCAAAAACGCCGTCGATACCACCACCGATCCATGGGGAATCGACATCGAATCCTTAGAGCTCAAAGACATTATCATCCCCGAAGGGCTAAAACGAACAATCTCAAAAGAAGCCGAAGCCGAACGAGAAAAAAGAGCAGTAATCATCAAGGCCGAAGGAGACAAAATTGCCGCCACCAACCTGGCTGCCGCCGCAGAAAAACTAACCAGAACCCCTGGAGCCCTTCATCTGCGAACCTTGCAAAGCATTAATGACCTAAGTTCCGACCAGTCAAACACAACGGTTTGGATGATGCCAATGGAAATGTTGGAAGCAATAAAGGGGTTTAATAAAAAGTAAGACAATCTCAAACAACTCCCCCGGCGAAATCTCCGATTAGGGACTTCAACGTTCGCAAGGCGAAATTACAGCAGAAACGCTTTTTTTTTATTAATCGAAAAACTAGGAGTATAACACAATAATCTCCTTATTAGCACAAGC
>CAYVJW010000064.1:0-9373 GCA_964451885.1 uncultured Candidatus Peribacteria bacterium
TAAAAAATACCTATCAATTATACCATGCTTTCCACTTTTTCAGAAAAAGACCCCAAGCTTTGACAAAGACAATAAAACATACTATAAATAAAGATATCTACTCGATACTTTTAAGTAATCAGTAGACACTGATCTTGACGATACCGAACTAAACCTTCTTCCTGACGAAAGGAGAATCAATATGGATGCCATTCGGCATTTATGGAACAGGATGTGTCTTTTCCTGCAAAAGAAATCGGCTCGCTATTGGATTATTGCAGGGGCAGGATGTGAAGTTGTTTTCTTGTTGTGGATATTTCGGAATGACCTGATCTCTTTCTGGAGCAGTGTCCTTCCCTTCCTCCAAAGCATGGTGAATGTCTATGGCATCATTGTGATTGCCATTTCCCTTGCTTTTGATGAAATGGGAGTTCCCCTTCCGAGTACGGCGCTGATTGTGTCCTTCACGGTTATCGCCAAAACGCTTGGCGAATTCCCATGGGCGCTTGTGTGGATTGCCTTGTTTATTCCCCCGATAGGAAACGGAATCCTTTTCTTTTTTGGGAAGATGTACGGGAAAAAATGGCTTCAGAATCATGGACACAAATATCCGCGTATTCGGGCATTTCTTTCCGAGGAAAATCTTGAAATGGCAAGAAAGAAGTTTCTGCATTTTGGAGAAGATGCAGCTATTCTCATTTGTTCTATGTTCACAACCGTGAGGCCATTTATGGCTTTCGTGGCTGGAACTATGAACATCGCTGCACCCAGATTTATCTGCTTCAACTTTCTGGGCGCCAGCGTTTGGGCGGGAACAGTGATGGGAGTGGCCTACTTCGGAAAGGACATTTGGGGACTTATCAAGTTCGGTTGGAGCTACCTTGCGGCGTTTATCTGATGACAGCTGCGAATGAGTTTCTGTCAATCATCGCCCCCTTGTGTTTCGTGCGTGAGGGGGATTTTCAAATGCGGAATTATTTTCTTAGCTATGCAATTTTTTTACTCATGCGTCAATCAGATAGTTTGAAAATTATGGCTTAGCATACCCTATCGGCACCAAAACCATCGGTCGCCAGGAGTCAGGTAGTTTTAGGTTCTTTTTCACAATTTCCTCATCAAAAGCCCCCACCCAACAAGCCCCAAGCCCCAAAGCCGTAGCACCCAGCAGGATATTTTCACTGGCAGCCGCGCAATCTTGAGCCGCATAAAGAGACCGCCCCCTTTTCCCATATTTTTCTGCCACCTTTTTCAGATCGGAAGAAATAACGATAACTACTGCTGCATCGGCCAGATTAAATTGCTGATTTGAAGTCGCTGGAACCAGGAGCTTCTTATCTTTCGCCTCCTGAATAACCGTAAACCGCTGATCTTCCAACCCACCGGCAGAAGGAGCTGCACGTCCGGCTTCCAGCAGGTTTTCAAGGGCATCTTCCGGAAGCTCTTTTTCCGGATCAAAATTTCGGCACATGTGGCGGGTGAAGATGGCTTCAAAAACATCCATGGGGAAAGGAGATTATGATTATTAAACACTCTCTTATAAATACAAGCTGAAGTTTACTCCCAAAATTTCAATTTTCAATTTCTAATCAAAAAAAAATTGTCTGTTCGGGGCGAATTCTTATTATTTGCGGGACAAAAAAAATAATTAAAGTGGCATTACTTTTAATCTCTTTTTAGCCCCATGGAAACTTCAGAAAGTTACAACCGAGCCTTAGAACTCTTGGAAAACATCGCCACTCCTCACGGATTTCTTGCTTCGGAAATGAAAAAAGATAATTACTTCCGTATTTTTTCCCGGGACGGGATTATTATCAGCCTTTCTGCCATGTTGACGGGAAAAGATAAATTCCGGGAAGCTTTTTTGCACACCCTTCGCACCCTTGCCACGCATCAAGGGGAACATGGTGAGATTCCCAGCAACGTGCCGCTTCCGGGAGAAGGGGATGTCAGTTACGGAAGAACTACCGGAAGGGTGGACGCGGTATTATGGTTTATTATCGGGTGTGGGCAGTATTTCAAGCGAACAGAAGATGGAAATTTTCTGAAGGAAATGATGCCAAAACTGAAGAAATGTATTTTTCTTCTTGGCGCCTGGGAGTTCAATCAAAAAGGTTTTGTTTTTGTACCCCCTACCGGAAACTGGGCTGACGAATATATTCAGGAAGGGTACGTCCTTTATGATGAATTGCTTTATTTTAGAGCTTTAAAAGAATTTGCATATTTAACGGAAAAAAATAGTGAAGACTCTGCAGTTTATCTTCAGAAAGCCAATAAATTAAAGGTCTCAATTCATACAAATTATTGGGTTTACAATACAAAAGCAGACGATCCGAATATTTATCATAAAGGGCTTTTTCAAAAAGCGAAAAATTACTGTTCAAAATCCGAATGTTTTTGGCTTCCATATTTTTCCCCGCTCGGTTACGGATTTCAGTTTGATTCTTTTGCCAATTCTCTGACAGCTATTTTTGACGTTGCTGATGAAAATCAAAGCAATAAATCCGATGAAGTTATCGCAAAACGGTTTGGAGAAAAAACCAATTTTTTACTTCCCGCTTTTGACCCGGTTATTGATGAAAAAGATAAAAGATGGGACCAGCTTCAATCAGCTTTTTCTTTTTCCTTCAAGAACAAGCCCTACCAATACCATAATGGAGGGCGCTGGCCGATGATTACCGGATTTTACGTAATCAGCCTGGCAAAAAGAGGGAAAATTAATGAGGCTGAAAAATATCGGAAAGGCATAGATCAAGCTAATTCCTTGTCACAAAACGAAGGTGAACAGTGGGGTTTCTCTGAATTCTGCCATGGACAAACGGGTTCTCCAATGGGAATACATCGGCAAGGCTGGAGTGCTGCAGCAACAATTTTTTCTCATCATGCAATACAGGATCCTGAAAAGATTTTTCTATAAAATAATTTAATTATTCAGTGAATTATCCAACTATGGTAACTCATAAGCCTCAGCTCCTCCTCGCTTGTGATTTAGACCGCACTATCCTTCCAAACGGGACTCAATCGCTTTCTGAAAATGCTAGTGAGCTATTTTCCCAATTTGTCCGGCAGGAACATGTTACACTGGCTTACATCAGTGGCAGAGACCTGGGATTGATCCGTGAAGCCATAAAAAACTACCATATTCCAATCCCTGATATTGCTGTGGGAGATGTAGGGACTACAGTTTATATCCGTAAAGGTGATGGTTTTACGCAGGACAAAGGATGGACAAAGGCGATTGCTCCTGACTGGAACGGATATGATAATGAAGGGATCGGTTTGCTGTTGGAGAAAATAAAAGCGATTATCCCCCAGGAACCCGAAAACCAGAACACCTACAAAAGAAGTTATTACACTTCAGTAGATATTGATAAAACATTACTCATTCAAGAGGTGCAGAATATTCTTCGTGCAAAGAACATCAAAGCGGCGAGTATATTCAGCATTGATGAACAAGCACAAAAAGGACTGTTGGATATATTATCTGCTTCCGCAACCAAGGCTCATGCGCTGAAGTATCTTCAAAAACACTTAGGCCTAGAACATGATCAGGTCATCTACGCTGGGGACAGTGGAAACGACATTGATCCCCTCACCAGCGGATACAAAGCGATACTCGTAAATAACGCCCGGGAAGCAATAAAAGAAGAAGTCAAAAAAATCGGTGATGAAAAAGGTATTCTTTCTCAGATTTACTTCGCAAAAGGGGGATACAAAGAGATGAACGGAAATTATACGGCGGGTATACTGGAAGGATTGAAGCATTTTAAAGAGTGCTGAAGGCGACACGGCGCCGTGTCGCCTTCAGAACTCGTGGATGTTGTCAAAAAATTTGAGAAATTACTTCATTTTATGAATTTTTTTTATAATATTAAGAAGTATTTAAAAATTACTAAAAAATGCCCTCTTCCCCCATCAACCTCTACCTCGTCCAACACGCCGAACCGAAACCCGAAGAAGAAGATCCGGATCGTCCGCTTTCGGAAAAAGGATGGACAGACATTCGGAAAGTTGCCGAGTTAGTTGCTGACAATATTCAAGTTACGTCTATAAAACACAGCGGAAAAACCAGAGCCAAAGAAACAGCGGAAGCCCTGGCAGAATATCTAATGCCTTCCGAAGGAGTAGAGGAAGTAAAAGACATAAAACCGATGGCTGACCCGTCTATATGGGCAGGTCGCTTGGAAAATATAAGCGAAAGCACCATGCTGGTAGGTCATTTGCCTTACATGAGCAGTCTATCGGCGCTCCTGCTTTGCGGGGACGCGGAAAAGAAAGTAATTGATTTTCAAATGGGAGGGATTGTGTGTTTGCAAAGGGATGAAGAAGGGAATTGGGTGATGGGATGGATGGTAACGCCGCAAATGTTAAAATAATTACTTACTATTCTCGTTTCGGGAATTATAGAACTTAGTTGGTAGATAGTAGAACTTAGAGGAGAAATACAAGTTCTTTTCTAATCTAAGTTCTAATCTCTAAGTTCTACCATCTTTCCGCGCAGCGGATGTGTTCTCTGAAAAATTTTCTACAGTATACGTCTCCACCTCCAAACTCCCACCCTTCCACGCATCAGCAGACATCCAGGCCTTCATGCATAAATGGGACAAAAAATCCTCTTTTTTCGGAAGTTCTTCCCATACCTGAGGAAGAAAAGTTGCCGAAGACATACCTTTCCGAATGATAATTCCGTGTTCATTGGGTTTAAGTTTTTTTAATAAATCCTCCGCATCGGAATAAGGAAGTTTGTCAGGCACAGATAATACGGAAATTTCAATGCTGATCTTATTTAATTCATTCTCACTCAACCCGGGGAATCGCGGATCATGAAAAGCCGCATTAACCGAATTATCAATAACATCCAAATAAAGCGGCTGGACAGGAGTTAAATGTCCGATACACCCCCGAAGTTCCCCATCAATGGTCAAAGTAACAAAAACTCCTCGCGCCTCTTTCAATTTAGAATCTACAACTTCATTGGTCTCAGGCTTCTGTCTCGTCTCCAGATAATGCGCAATAGTCTTTCGAGCCAGAGAAAGAAGGAAATTTTTGTGTTTTTTTGTGTACATGAGAGGGGGACTTTAATCATTAATAATCGCCAGCGCCCCATACCCAACAACCCCGTTCTTATCTCCTGCTGTATCTCCGGAGTTTTGACAATCGAGTAACTGAAGGGAATAATTATTTTCCGAAGCAAGGCGCATTATCGTTTTTATTCCCACCTGTCCGCAAGCATCGATTTCATCTTCATGTGCAAGATCCAAATTTTTGATTACCTCCAGACTGCGGGTATCTTTCTTTTTTGCTTCCTCGTAAGGCAAATAATGCGAAAGGTCAGAAGAAATGATAAATAAATTATCTTTCTGGCCGAAATACGGTGCTAAAGCATGAGCAAGATCATCAGGATTAATATTCCCGCAAAGGACTGGAATGATTTCAAAATCCGAAAGTATTTCCTGGAGAAAGGGAAGCTGAACCTCCAGGCAATGCTCAGGGAGATGGGCATCAGGAAGAAAATCCAGTCCATCGTAGGTCACCAATTCCGAGCAAATTTTTTGATTTACTTTTACTCTCCCCAAAGGCGTTTCATAAGCCTCAAAACTTCCCACAGAAGCGGAAATAAAAGCATGATGGGAAGGGCCGATAAGAAACACTTTATATTTCTTTTTCGACAGATTTTGTAACTGCCGATATCCGTATCCCGCAATAGGTCCGGAATAAATATAACCGGCATGAGGAACAATCAATCCTTTTAGGGACGAAATATCAAAGTTTTTCGCCTTCTCCAGATAGGTTTCCACCATTCCGGAAAGGACTTTCGAGTTTCCGGGATAAAAAGCATCGGCAACGGCAGGGGGACGGATCATAAAGAGGGAGATTAATTTAAAATTATAAATTAAAAAAATGAAGGAATTAAAAACAATGACATATTAGCAAAAAATTTCAAACCGGCAATTTTTGACTTTCGAGAAAAAACAGCTAAATTTTTTTTAGTAAAAAAATAAAATTTTTCTGCTCTAAAAACCCAAATTTTAATCTCTAAAGATTGAAATTTGAGAGGAGGGAATGCGGAATACTATAGGTCGTCCGCGATAGCGGGCTACCGGAAGTATGGAGCCATTCCCGACGACCGAACGATTAGCTCAGTTGGCTAGAGCGTCCGCCTGACTCGCGGAAGGTCACTGGTTCAAGTCCAGTATCGTTCACCATCCTTCGCTTTGCGGTAAGGGGCTTGGCAGAAAATAAGTTACCAAGTTTGATGAGATTTTTTTTCGTGTACGAGAAAGAGAAGCTGAGTCATATTATAATATGGCGAAGTTTTTCTGACGAAGTACACGGAGAAAAAGATATTAAAATTGGTAAGTTATTTACTGCTAAGTCCCTAAGCGTTAGCGAATCGGAAATGGAAGCCTCCGTAGCCTTGGCGAAGGGGGGCTCGTCAGTTGTCCGCAAAGCTTCGGATGGCAGGCCATTATATCTCTAGCAAAGCCTGTCTATCTATAACAGAATGAAAAAACTAGCAGATGATTTAATCAAAGATTTATGTGAGTATTTCCGATAAGAATCGCATCGGATCAATAAACTTCCCGCCCCTCAACATTTCAAAATGCAAATGCGGGCCGGACGTCATATATCCCGATCCGCGCGCACCAGATTCGCCTCCGGTTTTTCCGATTAAATCCCCCTTTTCCGCAATATGCCCTTCATTCACCAAAATATCCGACACATGCCCGTACACCGTATGGAAACCGTCTTTATGCTGCAGGATAAAATAAGAATACCCGAACCCGTTACTTCCTGTTTTTATAACCTTCCCATCTGCCGGTGCAAAGATATCCGTTCCCTGAGGAGCAAAAAAGTCTACCCCCTTGTGCTCCATCCCAAACTCTTTTTTATATTTTTCACCATGAAAATGCGCCGTAATCTTCATGGGAATTTTTAGAGGAAAATCAAATATATTTATACTTTCTTCCACACTGTACGGCTCGTTATCTTCATGCCCCAATTTATCCCGGATTCCTTTCATCTTCCACCGAAGGCTCTGAAGCTCCAGAGTCGCATCAGCCTGAAGGCGGCGGAGGTTATCCAGCTCTTTCTGTGTTTTTCCTTCCGAAAACTGAAGGCGGGCAACTGCATTTGCTTTACGTCCGGCAAAATTCGAAAGGCCTCTGTATTCCTGCGCTTTTTTATACCGAAGGCTCTCGAGGCTCCCAAATAAAGCCGTCATGTATCTTTCTTTTACATATAATTCCCGTTTCAATTTATTCATTTTTTCCAGCCGTGATTTTTTCTTCAACTCAAAATGCCGCGCGCGTTGGTTCTCCTCCAGGAGCTTGGATACAGTTTTATCGGAAAGCAGCCATTTCAGAAGCGAAACATCCTCCAGCCCGAATTGCTCCTTTCGCAAATAATTCTTTTGCAAAAATTCCCCGTACGTCCTTTTTTCAACACGAATCATAGTAAGTAAATCCGATTTTTCACGGGTGACTTGAGCCAGTTCCTCTTTCCATTTTTGCTCTTCGGTAATCAATTCATCCAGTTTTCCTTTTGCCCGGCCCAATTCCGTATCCAGGAGAAAAAGCTCCGTTTCGTACTTATTTCTTTTTTCAAGAATATCATGGAGCTTAGCGCTTGATTCTTCAATCTCGGACTCCGCCGCTTCTAGCTCATCTTCCTCCAGAAGTATATCTTTTTGGACTTCTCGCAGATGCTCAGGAGTAGGGTTTTTAGGGATTTCAGGAAGGGGGATTTCGACGTTTGTCGGTTCGGGAACTGGCTGATGAGCGGTTGATTCCTCCTCGCCACCAAAAAATCTTTTCAACAAAACGTTAATATCGCTTCCAATACTGGCAAAAGCGAGGGTGGGGAGGAGAAGTAATATAAAAGAGATTTTTTTCATTTTTTACATTTCAGATTCTATACTCATTAGTGTTAGAAATAAACAATCTGTATAATGCGGCGTAGCCAGGGAACTTACATATAGAAAGTAAATAACGTAATCCAGATGTTATGTAAACTGTCCAAAGCTAAGGCGAAGCGGTATATATTCTATATTCTATAATCCAAATTCAAAATTCATAATGAACCCAAAAACCTTCATAAGCCAAATACAGTCCCGATACGCCAAAGAAAAATGCCACCTCACCCATGACAAGGCACATTCCTGGACCCTGCTTTTTGTCGTCATCTTGTCGGCTCAATGCACCGACAAAAAAGTAAACCAGATTACCCCAAAACTCTTTGCTGATTTTCCAACCCTCGAACATTACGCTGCCCGTCCAATCGAAGAACTCGAAGCTATTATCCGCCCGCTCGGATTTTTTCGAAACAAATCCAAAAGCCTCAAAAATTGCGCCGAACAAATGATTTTAAAATTTGACGGAAAACTTCCCGACACCATGGAAGGCCTGACATCATTACCGGGGGTAGGCAGAAAAACCGCCAACGTAATCCTCTGGAACATTTTTGGGAAAAACGAAGGAGTGGTTGTCGATACGCATGTAGGGCGTATTGCTCAGCGGGTTGGTCTGTCTCAAAACACAAATCCCGAAAAGATTGAACAGGATCTGATGAAAGTATTTCCCCGAAAAAAATGGGGAATACTGGCTCACCAGCTGAGCCAGTTCGGCAGAGATTACTGCAAAGCGCCAGTTCCAGTATGTTCGGAATGTTTTTTGAAGGAGGAATGTCCGAAAATTGGGGTGGGGAAGAGGAAATAATTGCACTCCGAGCTCGGTTGTAGCAGCAGGCACAAGAAAAAGCTAAATTTACATCAAGTCTTGATACAAATCCCTCCAAATCTTCAACAAATTCATTTTATCATTATCTGTCAGCTCCCCAAGCGTTTGATCAATGCTTGCTTTCGCTAAACAACTAATTTTAGCCAAACGTACCCAGGAAGGCTTCAATAAACCGTCTTGTTTCCAATCCTGAAGTTTTCCATCCCCTTTCTGACGGTATTCTTTGGTAGTAACAGGAGCAAGGATAACGTCATCATCCCCTGTGTCCAAAATAACTAACGCAGGACGTTTAATCTTTTTATTAGTATTTGCGTGAGAAAAATTAATGAGTATAACAGCCCCAAATTTATAATTCATCATAAATAGAGTCTTCTTTATCGTATTTTTGCAAAAGATGATCTTTGCTCGACTCCTTCCAAACATTTTTTTCTTCCGGCTCAATGACAATGGTAAAAGTTATATTTGAAGGCAATGCTTTCCCCCATTCAGCAGGAATTTTATTTTTTCTTACGTTTCTAATAACCAAAGGAGTCATTATGTCAATTATAAACTTGACTAAAATTAATGCAAATTAGTTTACGAAATTTCCAAAAACTCATGAGTCAAAACCATAACAAAGTTTATCAAGTAGGCGAAAATCGGACTTAAAGTCAAAATCA
>CAYVJW010000065.1:0-9258 GCA_964451885.1 uncultured Candidatus Peribacteria bacterium
GTTTTCGTATAGCTAAAAATCAAGGCCTGTCGGCCTTAGTTCTTGGTAATGTCAGACTTACGTAGACAAATATAAAAAAACCTTGACACTATTATTATTTTTTCTATATTTTTACTCACTCTTGACTGACCTTTATACTGAGTGAGTCGAGGATCTTTTACAACATCGAATCATTACATTTAGGAGGATTATTAGATGATGACAAAAAATCGAAGGTCCCAAACAACCCCCAACGTACTAAAATCTGGAACAAGAAGGAGGTATACTCATGAAACAAGAACTTCGCCAAATGTCGTTTATGCTAACGTTGACGTTAGCACTCCTGGGCTTCATGACATCCGTCACCCAAGCGGCTGAAAGAAAAGAATCACCTCCTCCTCGTTATGTACTGGAGGCAAAGAAACAAACCATACTTTCCAGTCTCATCGCCGGAAAACTCTCTCATGTTTATGTTCAGGAGGGAGATCGAGTTAAGAAAGGAAAGTGGTTGGCCGTTATTAATTGCATGATTTACAAAGCCAGGAAAGAAAAAGCAGAAGCCGAATTGGATGCCGCCAAAGCCACAATGACAATGGAACGTGACCTCCAAGAAATACAACAAACCAAACTTCATCTGTTCAAACGAGCAGAGGCCAACGTAAAAAAAGCCCTGGCCAATCTCGACGAAGCATCGAACGTGGTAAAAATGTGCATCATCCGAGCACCATTTGGAGGGTTGGTTGTGAAACGACACGTTCATCCATATCAGAATGTCGTCAAGAGCCAGCCCTTGCTGGAAATTATTGACGATTCCTCCCTGAGGGTACTTTTCCTGCCCCCCTCCAGTTGGCTCAATTGGTTGCAGATAGGCATGCCATTCAAAATCCGAATCGACGAAACCGGAAATGAATATCAAGTCAAAATATCAAAAATCATCCCAGTAATCGATCCGGTCAGCCAGACGGCTAGGATGTTCGGAGAAATCCAAGGCAACCAACAGGGGCTAATACCGGGAATGAGCGGCGTCATCAAGTTCCCCCCAAAAAAAGCGAAGAAATGAAGGAAATGCTTCACGCTTGCCAAACGGCACGATTCGATAAAACCTGGCTGTTCCTCTTTCTTGAAGGACAGCCGGGACTTTTTATAATATTCGCCCAACCTCCTGGAAGATACACAAAGATGACTTAGGCATTGTAATAAAATAACTTCCTACAATTTCGCTCAGTTTTGCGTCAGATGGATTTTTAAAAAAGGGAAATGTATAGACATACTTTGAGTTTTTTTAAACATCCATATGACGTGAAAATGTGATGAAATTTTGGAAATTATTTTGTTACAATGCCTTACTCTGCTAATACATCATTACAAAACCGAACTACATCCTGTTTTTTTAAACTTTCAGCCAAATCCAGCATTTGCCGGATGGTTCTTTTATTCCGCTTATAGTCGGCCGAAGTGCGACAATGTTTGATTTTCTGATACAAATAGTGCAACTCATTCTGATCGCAAGACCGAAGGCCATTTTGATTGCTTATTTGGCGAAATTTGGATCTGGCAGCATTGAATTTTTTATAGTTTAGAAGATCTACAGCTTGATGTTGGATAACAATTTTTTTGAGTTTATGGTCCTTACTTTTGAGAGCGTATTTTTCGGCCTGAAAATATTTCTTTTGTTGTAAAAAATAAGAAACAGCATTTTCGTAGCAAGATTGAAGGTTTTTTGAATCTTTATTTTTTTGAAAGCAGATTTCCGCCTCCGAAAAGTTATGTTCTCTCATATAATGCACCCCAAGATTGTGATAAGCAACGTGAAGATTTTTTTCTACCAGGCTTCGATGACTGGAAAAAATATAAGCCAATCCAGCAGCTTCCAGCATCTTTTTGGGAGAAATTTCATATCGAGCTTCATCCTGGTCTGATATATCCAAAAGATTGATCGAGATAATTTCTTCTGTATCCAAAAGGCCATCATGCTTTTGATAATGTTCAAACTTTCCGGTAGTGGTTTCGATATCAATCCCTCTGTAGTGAAGACAGACATGTCCAGGAGTAAGTTTTAATTGTACGTCATTGACACTGTATTTCAAACTATAGAGAGCCAGATATAAAGTAACGATTTGATTGCAATCTCCGATAAGTTTCTCGTTTTTCGGATTGCGAAGCAATTTCTCAAAAGCGCTGCCAGGACGATATTTTAACTTTGGCAGAAGATATTGCATAATGCCAAAAAGCAGCAGCAACTTTTCGTCTTCGTGTTTTTCAACTGGAATATTTTGCTGTTTAAGATGCGCTTGAAGTACCTCATTATTCGCGTTGAAAAAGCGCCAAAAATCTTGTTTGATTAAATCAGCATTCCGGTAAAGAACTTTCCGAAAAGATTTTTTGAGGGTTTTATATTTTTTGAATTTATATTCAATGAGGAGAATCGTACGGATGATATCTTTTTGGAGAAGCTCTCGAATTTTCAACCTGACTTTTGCTTTGTTACTACCAGAAGAAAGATTGCTTAAAAAAACATCGATATTTTTTTCTTGTTGATCAGTATACGAAGAGAAAAAATTTATAAACATGCAGAGAAAAGAGTTCATTACTCATTATTACAGGTTCTCACACTCTATCTCCACCTCAGCCGTCTCCGGAGTATCTTTCTTCACCCCGCAAATACACGTCAATACTTCATCTTCTTCTGTAGAAATATGTTGCGAACCAATAGCCTCTTTGTCCAAAAATTCATTCCCCTTTTTCACTCTCCCTACACAAGTCCTACACGCCCCGACCCCGCAAGCAAAAGGAATAGCTGCTCCATTATTCTGAGCCTGCGCCCCGACAGACTCATCGGAATTCGCATCAAACTGCGCAACCTGCACCCCGGAATTGTCCGTAATTTTTACTTTTGCCATGAGTATTGATTTAGAATTTAGTCTTAAGGGTGAGAGATAAAATAACATGTTCAAGTTCGCTCAGATTTGCATTATATAGATTTATAAAAAATTGAGGAATATTGTAATATTGTGAAAGTTTTTAGAAATTTAGATGATGTGAAGCTGTGATGAAATTGTTCAAGTTATTTTGTCTCTCGCCCTAAGCTCAAACCAATAAGGAGCTTAGAACTTTAGAGAAAATTAATATTTTTGCAACAAAAAAATTTGACATATTTATCACGAATAACCATACTACAGATGTTTGATCAATGGTTCAATCCTGAATCATTGGTTTTTTTCTAGGTATTATTACTCATTAATCATTGTTTTCCCCATGCAAACCCAGCTCCAGGCCGCCATCAATCAGCTCTGTGCTGAAAAAAACCTCGAAAAGGACATAGTCATCGAGGCCATCGAAAACGCTATCGCATTAGCGTACAAAAAAGATTTCGGACAACCAACCCAAAAAATAAAAGTCCATTTGGGAGATGATATTTCTCAAATGAAGATTTTTGAAGTAAGGGAAGTAGTGAAAAAAGTAGAAAATCATGATACAGAAATCATAGAAAAAGAAGCCAGAGCCATCCGACCCGATGCGAAAATAGAAGATGTCATTTTCGTTCCAATAGAACAGCATAGCCAATTTGGTCGGATTGCCGCCCAAGCCGCCCGACAGGTAATTTCACAAAAACTGCAAGAAGCCGAACGGGAGATGCTCTTTCATAAATTCAAAGACCACGAAGGAAGCCTGCTCACCGCACGTGTCCAAAAAGTAGACAAAGACTGTATCCTTTTGGAAATTGACGGCGTAGCCACCATCCTGACCTGGCGCAACCAAATCCCGGGAGAAAATTATTTTACCGGACAGAGGATACGGGTACTCCTTGAAAAAGTTGAACTGACTTCAAAAGGTCCCCAACTCCGCATTACCAGAGCAAGCAATAAATTTATCATCGCCCTTTTCGAACAGGAAATTCCGGAAATGCGCGATGAACTTGTATGGGTTGCCAAGATTGCACGGGAACCGGGAGTAAGATGTAAAATAGCCGTAGCCTCCAAAGATCCATCCATTGATCCTGTAGGAGCCTTTGTAGGGCAAAGAGGCGTACGGATTAATGCCGTTATGGAAGAAGTCGGAGACGAAAGGCTGGACGTAATCCAGTACTATGAAGATCCCAAAAAAATGCTGCTAGCAGCACTTTCTCCGGCAAAAGTCGCGAAAGTAGAATTCTTCAAAGGCACTCATGACGAAGACCGGGTAAAAATCTTTGTAAGTGAAGAAGAACGCGCCATCACCATTGGAAAAAAAGGGCAAAATGTACGACTTGCCGGTGAACTGATCGGCATGCAGGTAGATGTTATCACCTATGAAGGCCCGATCGAAGAAGCCGAAACACAACCCGCCAATACTCCGAAGAAAACAAAAAAAGAAGTATCAGAAAAAGTAACCATTGATAAACTTGAAGGAGTAGACGAAAAAGTAATTAATACGCTAATGGAATTAGGGCTTTCTCAGGTAAAACAATTCGAAGGGCTAAAACCGGAAGAATTAGCCGAAATCGGCATCACTCTAAAGCAGGCGAAAGAAATGATTGAGGCAGTGCAGAAGTATTTGGAATAAAAGTATAGAACTTAGAAAAAAAGGCAAGAACTCAATAAAATGATTAAATATCATTAAAGTTGTTCCTCAGACAGGCTCGAAAGCCTGCCTGAGGAGTTGATGTCAAGCCTTTCTTCTCAGAGGCACAACAATCATTGCCACAACGGCAATGGCCAGCGACGCACCGAGAAGATTGGCGGCCAATGGATAACCGCTATATGACTGGCTGATGTCCTGGATCAAGGTGTTTCCCAAAAGCACCATCAAACACGGAGGGATGGCGTACTTCACAAGAAAACTCCACGCACGACCCACAGAAAAAGCCGAGACCTCGTCCATGTAACGCGCCAATTCCTCCGTCTTGTACCACCAACCAAGAACCAGAACTTCCAGCAGTCCAACAAGTATCAGACCGTACTGATTAACATAATGATCGATGATATCGAGGTAATAAACACCAGCATTGGTGGTGTAGATGATTCCCATCAAGAAACCCACTACACAAACCAAAAGAGCCACCTTCTCCTTTTCGACGTTCTCCCACTGATCCAATACAGTGGTAATAACAGCTTTGACCAAAGAAACACTGCTACTAATGCCGAGCATGGACAACATCACAAAGAAAATCGTAGCCATCAATGGCGCCAAAGGCATCATGGAAAGCGCCTCAGGAAAAACCACAAAGACCAAACCGGGACCGCTTTTGCTCAGAGTGGAAACATCCACCCCGTTTTTTTGCGCCATATAGCCCAAAGTGGAAAAGATGACCAATCCACTGACCAAAGAAAAAGCAGAGTTAGCAACCGTAACGATAAGGGCATTTCTCGAAATGTCCTCTTTAGTCCCCTTGTAACTGGCATAGCCGATCATGATCCCAAAAGCCAAACTCAACGTAAAGAAAATCTGAGCCGCCGCCGCACTCCAGACTTTGAAGTCGAGTAAAGCGTTAAAGTCCGGCTTTAGATAATACTCCACCCCTACCATTGCTCCGGGGAGGGTCAACCCTCTCCATGCCAGAACCACCAGAAAAACAGACGGAACCGCCATGGTGATCTTGACGACTCTCTCCAATCCTCCAAGGGATTTCCAGGTAGAAAGGAAAGCGATCAACCACACGGCCACTAACACCAGAACCAAATCCACTTGAGGCATCCCAATCTCCATCGGACCATCACTTTGATGAAGTACTATTTTTTCAAAGTACCCCGCAGTGTCAGTACCCCAAGCCAACATTGGCGAACTCAACGCGTAATGTATGCACCAACCGATGACCATATTGTAGTAGGACACTACAATATAACCGCAGAAGATAGCCGCCAGACCAATCCCAAAAAAGCGAGAATTAATCTTTTGGAATGCATGGACCACCCCAAGCTGGGTTTTTTGCCCCAACGAAACTTCCGCCACGAGCAACGGATACCCCACCAGGATCAACATGACAATATAAGGAATCAAAAAAGCTCCCCCGCCATTTTCCGCAACCAGCCAGGGAAATTTCCAAAAATTCCCCAGCCCAACCGCTGATCCAATAGCGACCAACACCAACATCCACTCCGATCCCCACCTTTCTCTTCCTTCACCGTTCATCGTTCAATCTCCTCTCAAAAGGTTGATTACTAAAGCATCCAAACATTTTCCATGCAAGTCACCCTCCCATAGGTGACTATGTTTCCTACCGTAATATAAAAGACCTAACACTGCCAAGAGGGTAAAAATCAGCATTTAAATGTCAAATGAATTAAATTATTGAATAAAGATCAAAAAAATTTGACAAAATAAATTACATAACCATATATACTTTTAACACAAAAACCCTATATATTCAAATCTTAACAACATGGAAATATCAGCCGAATCCAAAGCCCAAGCCATAACAACCGGAAAAAACATGGATGAATTAAATCTTGATATTTTTCGCAACATCGTACTAGAAAGGGCGCAAAGAGTTCAAACCAATGAAGCTGCAGCCTTGGAGGCTTATATCAATTCGGCAGTTAGTGAAGCTCTGAAACAACGGAAAACTCAAGAAGGGGATGCAGTAAAATATTGGACCGATCCTGAATCAAGGAGGAAATTGCTCCTCTCTCTTCGGATAGAATTGGATATAGAACTGGAAACAATATGGGCTACCAGAGAATTCATATTTTGTTTGTTTCGTGACTTGCTGGAAGATGATGAAAAATATAATTATTACAGGGAAGATGTAAGAATTCTTCGTGAAATTCAACGTTTTTTCTTTTCTCGAGACAGTCAGATTACATATGAGGAAGAATATAAAGAAAACAGCGAATCTTCCACTTCTCAAATTACTCAAAAATTAGAAAAATTCCTCCCCTACCTCAAAAATCGCTCACTTCTTCATTATTTTGTTACAAAAACAATATTACTTACAAGAGTTATAACAAAAATAAGAGCAGGTGAAGACTGGGTAAAAGATGGCAAGAGATTTTTTGAAGGAGGCTATGAAAAATATAGAGGAAATGCCAAATTCTCCACTTCTCAAATTACTCAAGGATTAGAAGAATTCCTCCCACACATCAAAAACCCCCTCCTTCATAAATTCGTCACAAGAATCATAACAAGAATAAGAACAGGCGGAGACTGGAGAAAAGATGCCAAGGAACTTCTTGAGGAAGAAATAGAAAAAAAGTATCAAATAAATGAAGAGGTTTGGCAAACATTTTCAGCTGTTCGAAAAAGGATAATGGAGTATGTTAATGTCCTTATAGACAATGCAATAGCAGAAAGGAACAGGGAAGCACGAGTGAAAAATAATGATAAACAGTAAATTATACAGTTTCTGCTTATTTTTTATGGGTAGCATCATTGCTTTCAAGGCAATATGAGGAATTGGTCGATATGAAGAATATTTGTATTTCTCTAATTTATGTGTTTATGTGTATACAAAAAAATCAACAAAATAAATACTTCATTCATGAAAACCGCCATCACTCCCACCAGAACCGAAAATTTCCCAGAATGGTACCAAAACGTCATCAAAAGCGCAGACCTCTCCGAATCATCCGCCGTACGAGGCTGTATGACCATCAAACCATACGGCTACGCTCTCTGGGAAAACATGCAACAAGTGCTTGATAAAGCGATAAAAGACACAGGGCATGTGAATGCATACTTTCCACTACTCATTCCTGTTAGCTATTTAGAAAAGGAAGCCCAACATGTCGATGGATTCGCTACAGAATGTGCAGTAGTAACACATCACAAACTGACAAAAAAAGGGAATAAACTCGTTCCTGATGGAAAACTAGAAGAACCATTCGTCATTCGTCCTACAAGTGAGATGATCATTGGAGACAGTTTTGCCAAATGGATACAATCCTACCGTGATTTGCCACTCTTGATCAATCAATGGGCCAACGTCATGCGTTGGGAGATGCGAACGAGACTTTTTCTCCGAACTTCTGAGTTTCTGTGGCAGGAGGGACATACCGCTCATGAAACGGAAGCAGAAGCCAGAGAAGAAACTAAAAAAATGCTGAATGTTTACTATGACTTTGTAACAAATTATTTGGCCATCCCAATCATAAAAGGAAAAAAGACCGAAGAAGAAAAATTCCCTGGAGCAAAGGACACCTACACAATCGAAGGAATGATGCAGGACGGAAAAGCTCTCCAACTGGGGACTTCTCATTTCCTGGAACAGAACTTTGCCAAATCAATGGATATCAAATTCCTCGGACGAGAAGGGACCGAAGAATTCGCCTGGACAACCTCCTGGGGAGTTTCTACTCGATTGATCGGAGGAATAATCATGACCCATAGTGATGACAATGGACTCGTCATGCCACCACGCATTGCGCCTCATCATGTCATTATTCTTCCCCTCTACAAAGATAACAACGAAAAAAAAATTGATGACTATTGTGAAGATCTCCAGAAAAAAATCACAACACAAAACTATCATGGTCGCTTCGTCGCGGTTACCATCGATAAACGAGACATCCGTGGGGGCGAAAAATATTGGCAAAGTGTCAAAAAAGGCTATCCGATCCGTATTGAAGTAGGTGAAAAAGAGATGAAAGAAGGCGTTATTTCTTTTGGAAGAAGGGATCTCGAACCAACAGACCGAAAAAAAGTAATTCCTGAAAAGTTTCTGAAGGATTTAACTAAAAATTTGGATGAAATGCATGAGGCTATTCTCAAAAAAGCGAATGACTTCCGAGAAGAAAATACAAAAGAAATAACTTCTCTGGAGAAGTTGGAAAAATACTTTTTTAAAGAGAATTCCGGATTTGCCATAGTACATTGGGATACATCACTCGACATGGACAAAAAGGCACAGGAATACCTCAAAAAATTCAAAATTTCGACGCGTTGTATCGTAGAAGAAACCAAAAAAACGGAAAAGTGTATTTTTTCGGGAAAGAATACATCTCGAAAAGTGATTTTAGCAAAAGCATATTAGCGGCTCACAAAAACATGTGACTCCCTTTCTAAGAAAACTTGGAAAAAAACTCTCTCAATATCTCTAATATATGATACAAAAATTATGATTTGCTTTTTTGAGCAGCCATAAATACACACTGACATTACCAAGAACTAAGGCCGACAGGCCTTGATTTTTAGCTATACGAAAACGATAACCTTCGAAAAAGCGAACGATCAAAAAAGTTGATCGATATTTAAAGATGTGGCAATTATATAAAGCAAATATCTAATCCCCACACCATGAAAAATGTACTCCAAAAACTCCGAATCGGCAAACATTTACCACGTTAGGGACTTAGCAGTAAATAA
>CAYVJW010000066.1:0-9180 GCA_964451885.1 uncultured Candidatus Peribacteria bacterium
CAATTTCCGTTGATTTTCTGGAAAAAGGCACAAATTTCTGCCGCTTGACGGTTTCCTCATGCAAATTCCAAAAAATATCCAAATCTTCTTTAGCATTCCCACTTTTCACTTTAATTCCCATCTTCTCAATCCGCCGCACCTCATAGCGTGTAGATTTCTTCATGTTTTTCAAAATATCCTCCTCGCTCTGCTGTAAATCAAGCACCCAAGTCTTCTCCGGATTAACCAAATGCACCGGAGCTGAATAAAAAATTTGTTCTTTGAGTGCGCTCTCTTCTTCAGAAGAAATCAAAGGCGAAACCCGCACAAAATCACACCTCTCCTCCCTCCCCAACTCCACATAAGCCCCCAAAAACCACTTCATTATTTTCATTCTTTCATTCCCCTCCCACTTCAAGACGGGTCCATGCGGCACATGAAAAAAAGTACCACGCCGAGCTTTAACCTTCTGAATCAACACAATTCCCCCCAGTTCATCCTCTTTAAAAATCCCATACAAAAAAACATCCTCTCCCATTTTTTTCCGATAAACCCCGTATTTCGAAGTCTGAAGAAATGTTTTTTCTCCGGGGAAATTGTTATAGAATGTGTCGAATTCTTCGGGAGAAATCTTTTTTAGTTGAATATCCATCGAAGAACATTCTAAACATCATGGCACGCTGTTTCAAGTGCTGCGCCAGAGCAGGTCTGTAAATGTGTTGGTTCATGCCGTCTCCTCCACAGCATCCAAATTAAATTTGTTCCCCTTTTTTACCTTCATGCCCGGCGCACAATCTATTATTTTTAATTTCCACTCCGATTTCTCTTCATACACAGCTATAGTAATTTTTTTACCCTCAAGCCCTCCCACCATCTTTTTCGCTTTCCCGAAAAGACGAACTCTCGTAGGTCTAAGTCCCGAAATAGAAATATCTTCCTTATTTGCTCCTTTAATATATGTAAACTTATACGGATTTGGTAATTTTTCTCCTCCGTAAACAGGCTTTGCAACTTTTTTCCCAACTGTCTTTACCTTTTTTCCTCCCCAAACAGCAGAAGGTTTTCCTATATCCAGTTCCCCAAGCTTCCCCTTCAATTTATCCATCCCGGATTTGACCTCAAAAAATCTCTTTTCCCGAACATCATTAATAACATTTTTGCCTAATTCATAAATAACCTCCCTCATAGACCCAGCAATAGACGTTCCCCAAAAATCATTTTTGGCTTTCAGCTTATTGAGAAATTCCTTTTTATTTGAGATTTTCTTTAGTTCTGACACACCTTCCGGAGTAACAAGATTCTCACTCTTAAAAACACTTATTGCCTCATTAAACCTACTGGAAACACTTCCTTTCCCTTTGTCTAGTTTTTCTTTCAGCTTAGCAAATTTTCCAGTATTGACCTTATCCGCAGATTCAACGGTTTCTTTAGCCTGCTTTCTTTTATCCAATTTCCCTTTCCCCCATTGTACTGCTCGTACTAGCATAAGATTTGCCCACAAAAAGGCCAATAACTTCACTCCCCCTCCCAAAGAAACATTCTCTTCTAGTGCCGTTAACGGCTTTTCTCCTCTGGCGCGTTCTTCTGCCGTTAATCCTGTTTTTCTGTATTCACTAAACCTTTGCCAACTGCCCTCGGGATCGCTCAGATCGAAACCTTCAAAAGCCTTCCATGGAGAATCCATGATAGCTCCCAACCCATCAGCTACATCCCATAAACCTCCTTCAAAACTTCTAACTCCCCTTCCTACACTACGAAAAACCTCAGGTCCAATAGCCCCTACTATCCCCCCGGCAATAGCTCCGTTCAAAATCCACTGACTTCTAGTCCCCGAAGCAAACCACTCCCCCTCACGTCCCGGACTGACATAAACCCCCAAGAAAGCTCCAAGTCCCGCTCCTGCTCCTGCCCTGGAAAGAAGACCTTCACTCCACGCCTCTAAACCGGATTCTTCCCACCAGCTCTTCACCTTCGGATCACTCTTAACTTTAGCACTCAATTCCTCAACAAGAGGATGTCCTGCGTCAAAATTACCATCTTTTATAGCTTTTTCTAGACCAGCTTTCTTTTTAGGATTCTCTTCTAACTCTCTATTAACCACAGCATCAATCAATTTTTCCCCTTTTTTCATTTCATTTTTCTTCTCCGAATCTCGTTCCAATTCCTCACGAAAAGAAAATTGTGAAGGTTCTCCTTCCACTGCTTCTTTTGCAACAACGCCACTTTCTACTTCTTCCCCTGATTTAGCAGATTTTCTAGAAGATTCAACTTCCCCCCTATGCCCTAAAAGATCTTGAGAAGTCCCTCCTACTACTTCCGCCTCTTCCCTAGCTTTTTTTAACGCTTCAGCCGTACTTAATTTTCCGGGTTCGACTTCCGGCTCACCCTCGGACATCGAAGAAACTTCCCCGGAGCGAATAACATATATAAAATTCCTGCTCATTTTCTAAAGTTTTAAAGCCCTAACCCAAAGATCAACCAAACCTTCTTTTTTATCAACCAGTTCCGGAAGCTCCACTTGTTCTAAAACTTCCCTCAGCTGATCCGGCACCAAATATCCCATCTGAAGGGTAATCTTTTGATCATTTTTGTCCCTCAACTGAAAATTAATCACCGATACCGCCTGCCGCTCATCAAAAACAAACCAATACCCCGAAAACGTATTCCAGGGAAAAAATTTACCGTCTACCTGAAGTTCTTTTTCAAAAACAGAAATATGATGCGTCTCCTCCCCTTTCCGATGAGCAAAAAAATACACCGCTCCCACCACAAAAAAAGTCAGCGCCATCACCCAATCCCCATTCCACAAAGCCCACCCGGCTCCCCCAAAAATAACCGCACAAAAAACAATTATCCACAACCATCCCCGCTCATGAGGATGATAATCATGCGCCTCCCAGGTAAAAATCAATTTCCCGGGATCAATAGTCAGTTGGACTCGTTGTTTCTTTTTAGACATTTAAATACAAAAATATCTGCTTATTATAGCATGGAAAAGGGAAAAAAGAAAGAAGAAAATTATCAATTGTTTAGTCCCCCATCCGAAAAAGGATTACACTTCAATATTCTCCAAATAACCCTCGGCACCCCACACAAAAATCCATGCTTCTTTAACACCAAAACCGCATACTCCGAACACGAAGGATAATACCGACATCCGCAAAAAGGATACGCCTCCCCCAAAGTCGAATGATCCGGGGAGAAAGTCTTTTGGTAAAGACGAATCAAATAGATTGATACTTTTGCCAGATGTTTATCGGGGAATAATAAAATTTTCTTCATTCTTAATTATTAATTGCCAATTCTTAATTGCTAATTATTACTCTCCACTCGACAAATAATACCTCACCAACTCCTCCGCCGACATCCCCTCTCCAGCTTCCTCCAACACCTTCTTCACCGAAGCCCGATCATACCCCAAACCTTCCAGAGCCTCCACCGCCTCCATAAAAGAAGGATTCTCTTTTTGTTCATCTGAACCTTTTTCTGCAGAAAGATTTATTTTTCCCCTTAGTTCAACAATCAAACGCTCTGCTTTTTTCTTTCCAAGCCCGGGAATCCTCGTCAAAAAAGCCACATCTCCCTCTTCTACAGCCAGCAAAAAATGCTGAGGGGGAACCGAAACCATTTCCATCGCCATCTTCGGCCCAATACCTGAAACACCAATCAACTTCTGAAACATGATTTTTTCATCGCGCGCCCCAAAACCGTATAAAGAAATCTCATTCTCCCGAACAATAGTAAAAACTTCTACAGCAATTTCTTCATCCTTTTTCACAGAAGCCAACAAACTCCCCGCCGGAAAAATATGATATCCCACCCCGGAAGGAGTGAGAACCAGAATCTCTTTTTCAGAAACTGTAATCACCTGCCCCTTTATAAAACCTATCATTTTTTAGTAATTATTCGTTTTTAGTTTTTAGATGTCAATATTCTACATTCAAAATTCCAAATCCCCAAAAAAACTCCCCGTTCTCCCCTTACAACTTGATCCTTACTACTTGCCCCTTGTTTTTCTATTCTCGAATGTAATTAATCCTAATGTCCCCAATCCGACTGTAAAAATCCTGCACAGAATACATTCTTATCCTAAACAACATCGTATCATCTCCATCCCAATCCACTCCCTGAACAAAAGTAAATTCCTTAGTCTCCCATGGTACAGAACTAAGCCCCTCTCCAGCCCCTCCAAGCTGATCAACTCCTAATTCACCTCCTTTTTCTATCATAAAATCAATTTTAGACTGTGCCAGTGTTCCTTCCGTCCTATAATCAAAAGAAATCGGAACATCCTGAAAAGCAACGAAATCATTCGGTATTATAAATAAAACAGATACATCATAATCTTGCTGATCATTCTTCCAAGTTTCCCAACGAATAACATTTTTAACCACTCCCCCAAAATCATCCAATTCGTCAAACATATTCCCCATATTATCCGTCCCATCACCGTCAAATACTGTCCCGGGATAAAGAGGGCTTAGCATTTCATATTGAAACCTGTTTCCAAATTCAATCCCGTTAAGTTCTCCCACAACATAAAAATCACCTGTGATTATCACATCATCATCAAGCACTATCTCATCATCAATCCCTCCCTCAATGTCTCCGATAACCACCAAATCACCTCCTATTTCCACATTATCATTTCCAACAATCGTTCCAGAAACACTCAAATCTCCTTCCACATCCACGTTATCATCAAGCTCTATTAAATCATCCGCACCTCCACTTGTATCACCTTCTACATTCAAATTGCCTTCAATATCCACATCTCCACTAACATCCAAATCTTCAACATCTATATTTTCAACATCTACATATCCAGTAATAGTTCCGGAAACTGCAAGATCTCCAACGATTCCCACATTATCATTAAGCTCTATCAAATCATCGTCCCCACCTTCTATTCCTCCGGTAAAAACTAAATCTCCGGAAATTCCTACATTATCATTAAATATTATAAAATCATCAGCTCCGCCATCAATGTTTCCGCTAACCTTCAAATCACCTTCTACATTCACGTTATCATCAAGTTCTATTAAATCATCCTCCCCTCCTCGAGTAACCCCTTCTACGTTCAAATCACCTTCAACATCCAAATCACCTCCTATTTCCGTGTTATCATTGCCGATAATCGCCCCAGTAACTAATAAATCCCCATTTATCTCTAACGAATCACTGAGTGTAAATCGATTCAGAAGCCCCGCCCATGAAAAAACATGCGATATACTATTCCCAAAAATAAGTGATAAAAAGCTATCAGGATCTACAGAGTCAGACCCATCTGCATCAAGCATAAAAGAAGCTTGATTAGTACCACCGGGAATCATGGATTCTGAAATTGCTCCATCTCCGTTCGTTATGGAAGGAATAGCCGATCCAGGTAATTTTCCCTCCTCATTCAAATAAGGAATATCTCCAGCTTCAAATCCGGTATCCCGAAAATCCAATTTATCCGCATTAAAAGCATACGGCACAGAATCAAAAACCATTCGATCAATAATATCACTGCTGAAATCAACATCCAATATTTCAAATTCCTTATAAGGTCTCCCTGCCTTTTTTACTTCCACTTGCAAATAAACTCTAGGATTCTCAAAAATGTCATAAACAAGAGGTTTCGAAGCTCCTATTTCAATTGAAAAACGACCTCCTTCTCCCAGAGCCTTGGGCTGAATTTCATTCCACCCCAAATAGTCCGAACTTGCCTCATTAATAAAACCGTCAACCACATCCGTATCCATATAATCTACATTCGTCCAAAAACTAAAACGAAACTCAAAAACACCCGTTAAAGGAGTCCCTGAACTATTCATTAAAGATCCTTCATACATCAAATAATCAGGAACGGTTTTATCATCAGCTGCCAATACCACCCCTGAATAAAATAATTGCCCTAAACTAAAAAACATGAAAAAAACATGAGCAATTCTTTTCACCTTATTCACCCAATTAAAACCAACATCCGGAGAAGTAATTTTCCTGGCGCTATGAACCCATTTAAATTTATTCTCTTGCATTTTATAAGCTTTTTTCACCATGAAATATGCCTTCTTCATCATACTGAAATTCAATAACAAAATCAAAATATTAATACCGAAAAGCATACACATAAATAAAATCCATGGTCTGAACCTCTGATAAAAATCAATATCGAAACTTGTAGCTGCTGTCTCCGTTTCAAAAGATCTTTCCATACCTTCAGATTCCAATAAATCAGCCACAAAAAATGATCTTATTTCAGGAGAATCTTGAGGTTCGGTAACATATGTTTTTTTATCCCTCAAATACAATTCTTCAACAAACCTATTAATCTCATCCGAATCTCTTTCCTGTCCAGGACTATATAATTTAACAGGCATCCCAACCGCTAAACCGGAGTAAGGTTCAAAAGAAGGTATAATAGATGATTGCGTTCTTGTTGCCGGAATATTTTCCCGATCAGAATGATCATATGATTTGCTCGTTAAAGTTGGCAATATTTTTTCAGCCTTAATCAAACTTGAGGCCAAAGATTCTACATCTCGAGTATTATCTGAAACCGATTTCACAGATTTACTCCGCGATAATTTAGAAGGAGTAGAAACAGCAAGCGCCCTTCCTTCACTAACCAATTCATCATATTTTCTAGATAAAAACCATTTCGAAGCATCATATCTTCCACGACCTCCTCCTGAACTTTGTCCGACAGTAGCGGGCGCTGAGGACGATTCTTCTTTGGGAGCAGAAGTATAACTGCCATTTCCATTTGATAAATTCGAATACGTCCTGGACAAAAGCCAATTGGAAGCATCATATCTTCCTCCACCTCCTGACCTTTCTTCAACTACCGGTTCCGAAGCAACATAATAAATCGGAGAATTAGAATATCTCCCCGCAATTGAAGAAGAAACTTTGTAACTCGAAGAATTCGAATAACCAGCTCCTCTCTGCAATGAAGAATTAACATTATAATTTGCAGACACCGAAGGATTAGAAGAAAACCTCGTTGTTGCATTCGTCATATATTTTTGTGCAGATACCAATGGTACTGCACCTATAACTCCCACCAGAAAAACTATAAAAATTCGCAAAGCCATCCCCCCATTATACCAGAATTGAAATTAAATTACAAGATTAATGAATAAAATTTTTTTATAGGTTCTCCTTTCCAAATCCCTCCTTATTTAACATCATCTACTTTCAAAAAAACGTATAACTTTTATATTACACAATAAGTATTGATAACAAGAAACCTATTTTCGTTCAAAAAAGTTGCACACTTAATTTTTTTCACCTATATTTATCAAAAATTGATAACAAAATTTATGAACAAGACTAAAAAAATTGTACTAACATTGCTGCTAATACTCGCCCTTCCTCTAGGGGCGAGAGTAATAGCTTTCACGGATGTGCCATGGACAGGATCCCTTTATGAAGGAGTCTCATATATGGCCGCCAAAGAAATAATAAAAGGATATGAAGACGACACTTTCGGAGTCGATGATCCCATTAATCGAGCCGCAGCTTTAAAAGTAATACTTACCGCAGCCGAAGTGGATATACTCGAAGAAACAGTAGATTACTATAAAGATGTTCCAAAAGAAGCCTGGTTTGCCCCTTATGTAACCACAGCAGTAAAAGAAGGAATTTTAACAATCGATGAAGGAGATGAAAATCCGGAATTCAGGCCCAGTGATGAAGTAAATCGAGCTGCCTTTATAAAAATGATGCTCGCAACATTTGGAATTAATCCGGGGAAATTTAATACAGGAGGCATACATATAAATGACGTATCAGAAGATGCCTGGTTCGCCAAATATATGGCTTTTGTTGTAAAATTCAACATATTGGAACTTACAGAACAAGAAGAAGCTCTCCCAAGTCAGACAGTAACTCGGGGGGAAGCGGTAGATTTATTATATAAAACTCTTCGACAAGGGGGAGGACTCAGTCCTCAAGTTCTTCTTCATTTAACGGAAGATCATTTAGTACAAACCATAGAAAAGATCGAAGCCGAACAAATTCCAGGTGCCGGACTGGCAGTCGATGTAGCGGAAAAATTTATAGTAGCTGCTGCTAAAGCACTGCCCGAAAACAATATTATATTAGGGGCCCATAAAACAGTCCTGGCTGTAAAAAACCTGGTTGGAGCTTTTGCTGCAGGAGAACATGGACGCGTTGACGATGTCTTGGCTGCATCAGGAAAAGCATGGGATTTGGCAAATGAAGCAGGAGAACTTAATCCCGCTCAAAAACCAATGACTGAAGCAATTAAGCATTTATCCCACGGTTTAGCATCAAAAACCCGGGAAGTAAAAGACAAAGTAGCAGAGGAAAGAGCCAAGCAGACACAAGAAGGTATAGCCACCACTAATGAAACAGCAGAGGATAAAAATTCAGCACCAAAAGAAGTAACTACTTCAACTCCTCAGACAAATGAACCCCATGCTGAAAAACCGGAAACAGAAAATAAACTCCTCTCCGAAGAAGAATTACTCATGAAAAAATTGGAAGAATTAAGGGCAAAAAAGAAAGCCGAGGCAGAGGTTGAAGCAAAACGAAAAGCTGCCGAAGAGGAGGCGAAAAAGAAAGCCGAAGAAGCCGCTAAAAAAGAAGTTGAAAAAATTCCTGTTCCAGCTACTCCAACTCCAACCGCAGCTCCTTCCGGAGGGAATGTTATCGTTAAAGCACAGTTGGCAGCACTCCAGCCGGTCTTAGAACAAATCAACGACAGTGATCCTATGAAAGCCATCGTTACTGCTCAATTGAGCGCCCTTAAACAAGTACTCTTACAACCAAATTTCAACAAAGATATTGTTCTTGCTCAATTGAATGCACTCTCTCCGATCATCTCCCAATTTCAAAATGAAGGAATGAAAGGAATCATCCTTGCTCAACTGGAAGCACTGAAGCAAGTGGTAACTAATATGTAATTCTTGTTTTTCATCTTTAAAGGGGTTTAGAAAAGAAGAGCGACATTCAGGATTGTCGCTTCTTTTTTATGTTCATCTTATGTTTTATTTTTATTTACATTTATGGAAAAGCAATTGATAAAATATCCCAATTCAGAGATGATAATCTCCGCCAAGAATTCTTTGTTTCCATCAAAGAAATAATTGGGTGAAAGTGAAAGTCCCCCGCACACAGGTGACTTTTTTTTACGGGTCTTTTTCTGAAAAAGTGGAAAGCATGGTATAATTGATAGGTATTTTTTAA
>CAYVJW010000067.1:0-9084 GCA_964451885.1 uncultured Candidatus Peribacteria bacterium
TTTGCCAATTTAACAATATCTTTACGACAGAATGTCAAATTGCGGGAGCAGCTGGGTATAAGCTGTTACTGATCAAGGGGAAGGGATGATAGCCGATCTTTTTGAAAAAATTCGCAGAGATCAAAGTATATTACCTTCTGATTATTTAAAAAAAGAAGAATCACTGGATCAACGGATTTGTTATTTTATCGCGGGGATGACAAATCGGTATGTGGAGAGGGTGTTGGGGGTGGTTGAAAAATAATTGATAACAACCTTCGAAGGCGAGACGTCGCCGTCTCGCCTTCGGCACAGATGAATGTATGTGAACTATTTTATCGCTTCCAATACTTTCTGTGTCGTAATGAGGGCAATTTGTTTTTCCTTGGCATTTTTGCGTGTTATTGCCGCTCCTTCTTCTCCGCCAATCGGAGCTACGGCGTCTTCGACTATTGCCGTTTGATATCCTCTTTCTCGAAGGCCTTCCGCAAACGCGTCCACACAAAATCCGCCTGTACAATATCCATAAACGGCAAATACTGCTTTTTTAACACCTCCTACCTCGTCAACTACAGCTTGGATGAATTTTTCAGCGTTCGGGTTCGAGAAGGCTGAATAGACTTCTTTTTCGAAGATTCCGGTAACGCCTTGTCTTACGACTTCTTGGGCAAATTTTTCTTCGTCATAATCCCGGTTGCCTTCTCCCTGGATACTTTCGCCAATTTGCAGGTGGCCTTTGCTTATGGGGACGAACCTGGTTTTTCCGGTTCGAGTCTCGGGTACTCTGGTCCATCCGGGTTCGCCTTTGACGCAGTGCGGTGGGAAGTCTCCCTTGTTTGTATTAAATTCCCAGGAGTCGAAGGCGTGGCTGTCGACGCTTCCGATTTTTTGTTGAAGAGATTTGGAGAGTGTTTGAAGGTTTTCTGATACTCCTTTGGGGGCTGGAACATAGAGTGCTCCTGCTGGATCTACAAAATCAAACTGGGTATCGGTATCTACACCGATGATTGTGCCTCCGTTATTTACAAACTCGCGGAGGTCTGCCGGAAACGATTCAGGTGTTTTCATGGGATAAGGGGGTTAGGTAATTTGAAAACACCTTGATAATATATTTCGGCAGCGTATGTTAAATAGTAGCTATGGCGGTAGTTTTATTTTGTGATAACCAGCTTATGAACTACATTAAATAATGATGACGAATATTTTTAGTCATCATGAAATTGACGATATATTTTCGTCGTCAATAAAAAAATCCGGAGGAGCGGCACAAGGCACACCCCTCCTCGGTAATAATAAAACCCTCAACTGCCGCCTTCGCGGCGTTTTTCGGGTATTCCTTTCCACTGCCTCCAGTCGCAGTCCATGCCTCCTTCATAATGAGTTCTTCCTTTGAACTGAAGGCAGGGCATTTCACCGAATTCGATAATGCGATATGTTTCCCCGTCTCCGCTTTTTTCCCAGATGACACGTACGATGGCCGACATTTCGGCTTTCTCTCGGGCAAACCTTGCAGAATTCTCCTGGAAATCCATGTAGAGGAAAGGAGTCGCTGATACCAAACCCACACTGATTATCGCTATAGTCCACTCAAGCCCACTGCGCTTACGCATTTTTCCACCTCCTGTTTAAGCTTGAGATTGATCCAGTGAAGTTATTGTGTGTATATTAAAGTATGAGCGCGGTGTCAATTTTATTAGAGGTAAGTACTTACTATCAGAGATTGATTTTGCAATTTAGAAGAAAGTTGGTGCCGGCAAACAAGTGCCGGCACCATAAGTGTTGTTTGCCTTGGAAACAAACATTGAGGGTGCTTTTTAGGCCGGGAACAGTGTTTAGGTTAACGTTAATTTGGCACGAATTTCATTACTACGATCGCAAGTGAGCTTCCAGAACATCTATCACCATTCCGTCATGGCACATGTGGATGTCGTCGGGAGTAAAGGTTGGTTTGTCGAGTTTTTGCTCTTCCATGAATTTTTCATCACCGACATAGTGCTCATACGCAGCATTAACTTCGTCCCGGATTTCACCATCAATCCTTTGATCCGAACTACTGGTGTCATGATGGGTCAGATCCAACGATTTTACCCTTCCAGCTAAGGCCTCACGAATGACGCCCATACCAACACCGTGCCCCCAACCAGCCGTAAGGGCTACCGCTTGGGCGCGTGTATATGCACAGTCAGAGATGAGTACATCAGCTTCCCAAAAGTGCGCTTTTATTTCCCCCGAAGGAGCAGAGCGAGCTTCGTGATCCGAGCAGAACACGCCCACTGCCCCGGTTTCTCGATCCTCCAGTCGAGGACTTAGGCAGTTCGCATTCGAATGACTGGTTTTCTTCATTCGGACAACCATACATTCATTAAGGTTTACCACCTTCTTACTGAGTCTGATCTGACCTACTTCCTCAGCATCTTGAAGCCGGCCCAGATCCATCAGATGAAATCCCCCTTCCGGGTGAATGATAAAAACCTGGGATGGATAGTGGGTCAGAGTGGTAAATTTTAACCGATGGTTTAGCAGTCCTTGTTCGATTGGCCATGTATCACCGTCGAACTGTCCCAGAACTACATCTTTGTGAGATCTACCGCTCGGAGGTTTTGATCCGTAGAAATGAGTTCTTGTCTCAAAAGGCACATTGTAAGACAAGGGATAGGTCAGCGTTCCTTCGATGTGATCCTTGTGCGGATGAGTGTTCAGCACATGGATGACTTTAATTTTACCCTCAACAATATCAGGCATATAAGCCTTGATCGCATGGGCAAAACCGGTGCCGGCATCCAGGAAAAACAGCTCTCCGGGCGGAAGTTTGTCTGAGAGGACTTCCACACAAGTCGTTAGTCCTCCGTATTTGATGTGATCAGGACCTGAAACACCCTGAGTACCGCGGGTACCATGCATTACCAGTTTGAAGAAAGATTGCTCGTTCATGTCATTTGCCTCCTTCTGTTTCCGGGGTTATTGAAACACGTCTCGGTTCGTTTCCAAGGTCGCAGTTACGTCGCCTACTTTTATGATTAGTGGCTCTTGTAAACTGCAAAATTAATCTCGTGTTATGTAAAAGAACGTAGTCGAGTATGCTTATAGCTAATTTAAATTGAAGATCAATCGATTTTGCTTTTCTTAATCATTTATGGTATAATAAAAAAATTATAATTGCGTAAAAATGAAAAAATACATCATCACCTTATCCGTACTTATTATCAGCATTGTGGGATACTTTTATTTTAAAGCTCCTGCAGAGGTGAAATATGATTTTTTTGTAGCGGAAAAATCTGACCTTGTTCAGGAGGTGAGCGTTAGGGGGCAGGTGAAGCCTTTGAGGTCTGTTGACTTGGCTTTTGAAGTGACTGGGAAGACTACGGGGGTTTATGTGAATGTAGGGGACAAAGTCAAAAAGGGACAGAAATTGATAGAAGTAAGTAATGATGAGCTAATCGCAGAACTTCTTGAACAACAGGCAATACTTGAGGCTAAAAATGCAAAACTTGCGGAAGTAAGGAAAGGGCCACGCATCGAGGAAATTGATGTCCAGAAGACGAAAATTCAAAAATCGATTACCGGTTTAAAAGATACTGAAAACATTCTTATAGACCGTTTAAATGAGGCATACACCGAAGCCGAATATGCTATTTATGATAAGAGTGATTCGCTTTTTAACAGCCCCCGGACAAAAAGTCCAAGGCTTTCTTTTGCTGGCACTGATTCAAAATTAAGATCGAATGTAAACAACGAACGTTTTTTTGTCGGGCAAATGCTTGAAGCATGGAAGAAGAAATTGGATGAATTTTTCCCCGGAGAAGATCTTGTGCCTCTTATTTCTGAAACTCAAGATAACCTGAAACAAGTGAAATCTTTTTTGGATAAACTTTCTTTGATAATTACTGCCCTTAATTCAAGTAGCAGTTTATCCCAATCGTCTATTGATACCTGGAAAAATGATATTGCCACGGCTCGTTCGGGTATTAACATAGTAATTTCAAATATTTCCTCAACTGAGGAAAAGTGGAATACCGGCAAATCCCTTTTTCAGCTGGAAAGAAAAGAGCTTGATCTAATCCAGTCCGGTTCTACTTCAGAGCAAATCATGTTTTATGAAGCGGAAGTAAAATCTGCTGAGGCCCGCATAAGAAATATTAATGCCCGTTTGGCCAAAACCATTCTTTATTCTCCGATAAATGGTGTGATCACAATGCAGGACGCTAAAGAAGGCGAGGTGGTTTCTATTGTGTATATAGAGACTCCTCTGGTGTCAATTAACAGCGAAAACTATGAAATCGAGGCAAATATTCCTGAAATTGATATCGCAAAAGTAAAAGTTAAGGATTCGGTGAAAATAACTTTTGACGCTTCGGATGAAGAATTCTTTGAAGGGGATATTACTTCTATCGATCCGGCAGAGACAATGATACAGGGAGTGGTTTATTATAAAGCTAAAATAAAATTCGACCTTGAAGCAATTTCTATAATCGTTCGCCCCGGAATGTCTGCCGATATCGATATCCTTACCGATCGGCGGGAACAAGTATTATCAGTTCCCCAACGAATAATTCTCTCTGAAAACGGCGATAAATACCTTCGGATTTTAGAGGCAATTCCCCTTCCGGATGGAAAAACAGCCAAGCAAACTAAAAAGGTAAGGGTGAAAACCGGGCTTAAGGGGACGAATGGGAGGGTGGAGATAATTGAGGGATTAAAAGTAGGAGATAAGGTTGTTATTTCTAGTAATAATTAATTTTCTTATGTCTCTTATTCATCTACAAAAAATCAACAAGACTTACTTCACCGGAGATGTTCCAACTCCGGTGTTGCACAATATATCTTTAGAAATCGAAGCAGGAGAATTCGTTTCTATTATGGGACCTTCTGGGGCGGGAAAATCTACGCTTTTGCATATTCTTGGATTTTTGGATGCGCAAACATCTGGGACTTATCAATTTCATGACAAAAAAATGGATGACTATTCTGAAACAGAAAGAGCTCGTGTAAGAAATGAAAAGATGGGTTTTATATTTCAGTCGTTTAATCTTCTTCCCCGTACTTCTGTACTGGAAAATGTAAAATTGCCGATGTCTTATTCCCGTGTAAAAACCAATGAATGGGAATCCCGCGCTCTAGAAGCTATAGAATCAGTGGGGCTTTCCCACCGCCTGGACCATGAGCCTTCCCAGCTGTCAGGAGGGGAAAGGCAGCGCGTAGCTATTGCTCGAGCACTAATAAATACCCCGTCCGTTATTTTTGCGGATGAGCCGACGGGAAATCTTGATACTCATTCAGGAGACAATATCCTGCATATTCTGCAGAAGTTAAACCATGAGGGACATACAATCATCTTGATTACGCACGAAAGCTATATTGCAGAGCATGCGAAAAGGGTTATTCATATCGTGGACGGAAAAGTAGACCGGGATACAAGGATAGGTAATCGTAAGGTGAAACATAGAATTTAGAGCTTAGAAAATTAATCTTAATTCGTAATTGATAATTAATTAATGTCTTTCTTTCAACTCATAAAAACTGCCATAATTGGCTTAAAAACCAACAAATCCCGATCTGCCCTTACTATTTTGGGCATCGTCATCGGGATTACGGCTATTATTATGGTAATGTCCCTGGGGAAGGGAGCGCAGAGTTTGATGATGGAGCAAATTCAGGGTTTCGGGTCGCGTACCGTAAGCATTGAACCGGGAAAAGATCCCACCAGTCTGGAGGATATGGTGGATGCTATTTTTACTAATTCTTTAAGAGAGAGTGATCTAAAGGCGCTTAAGAATAAGGCTAATGTAAGAGGCATCCAAAGGCTTTCTCCGGCTGTCATCACGAGCACGGCTGTTGCCTATGAGGGAGAAAATATGCGCGGACAGGTAGTGGGGGGGGATGATTTTTATTTGGAAATTTATAATGTGGCTCCGGAAAAAGGAGTGATTTTTGGGGAAAACGAAGTAAAGCAAAATGCGCGTGTTGCGGTTATCGGATGGGAAATAAAGAATGAGCTTTTTGGATTTGGGGAAGCTCTCGGAAAGAAAATTAAGATTAATAACCAATCTTTTCGGGTTGTCGGGCTTCTTCCGAAATCAGGATCGATGTTCGGGCAGAATATTGACCGGATGGTGCTTATCCCCTATACCACCGCTCAAAAATATATTCTCGGAATAGATCATTATCATGCCATCCTCGTTCAGGCGGAAACCGAAGAAATAGTAGCAACCATGGCCGAGGATATCCGGCTTACCCTTCGGGAAACCCATGGCATATCCGATCCTAGTAAGGATGATTTCAGGGTCATTACCATGGATGAGGCCGCCCAGAGAATCGGCCAGATGATGCTGGCTTTGACGGTTCTTATTGCTGCCGTTTCTGCTATTTCCCTCGTAGTGGGGGGGGTGGGAATAATGAACATTATGCTCGTTTCCGTAACCGAGCGCACTCATGAAATCGGCCTTAGAAAAGCCCTTGGGGCAACTTCAGCAGACATCATGTACCAGTTTTTATTTGAATCTATAATTTTGACGGCTATTGGCGGAATTGTAGGCATTGGAATGGGAGCGGGGCTTTCTTATTTGGTTACCTACGGGATTAATAATTTTACCACCATGTCCTGGGGGTTTGCGTTTCCTGTTTTCGGTGCCGTTCTGGGCTTAGGTGTATCTGCTTTTGTGGGATTGATATTTGGGATTTATCCGGCGAGGCAAGCGGCAAAGAAGAGTCCGATTGAGGCGTTGAGATATGAATAAAAAAAATCACCTTTCTCGCACAACCAAGTAAGATGATTTTTTTGTTTTTTGAGTGCTATTTTTTTTGTTCTTTTGTTTTGTTTTTTAATTAATTATATTAATTAATTTTTATACTATATCACATTTGTTCCCTGCATCGCGGTTAAAATATAATAGCCGTGACAGCCAAGTTGTTTGTTATTGAGCCGGCTGACTCAACATTTAACACCCCATGAATCCAATAGGACCGTTAAATTTACATCAGAAAGAGTGGATTTTTTCCTTAATTGCATATCCTGATATTTTTTACATCTTTTCGAGACAATTTAAGATGAGAAACTTTAAACGGTATTTCTATTCAGGTTTTAAAGCCTTACTTACCTTTAGTCGCTTTATCTCATAAAAGCCGCACTAATTTTTTCCCTAAAATGAAATGGGGAGAGATTCGTCTCTCAATAGATTTGCGTTGTTGCAAGTACAAATCGAGAACAAATGATGATAATGCCAAAGAACTTTTAACACTTTTTATCAGTTGTTTTTTTTACAATTATTTAGTTATTTTTCCAAAACTATTTTTTCAATTTTTGTTATTTAACTCTCATTGTAATTATTTTTACAATTCTTAGTTATTTAACTTTAATTGTTTTTTACAATTTTAGTTTTTTAACTTTTATTGTAATTTTTGCAACCGATAGATCAGTATAACATATAAAAAATAAAATTGCAAGAGTTTTTTATATAAAAGAAAGCGCAACCTTTCGGCTGCGCTTTCCCGACAAGAAAATGCTGAAAAATAGCGTGTGTTAATTTATTAATGTTCAAGCGATTGTTCATTTATTATTCCCGATCCTTGCAACAACCTCCTCCTTCCCCTTTCCCCTTACAACAACCATCATTTTTCTCCTTGCCGCACCCACCACCGGAACAACCTCCACCAGAGCTACAGTTTTTTTCTTTTAATTTATTTCCTATAGCATCTCTGACTCTAATTATCTCTGCAAAACATCCAGATTTTAAACCATGTGGACATTCGAGGGGATCGGTACTCATTTGAAGAATAGGTCCTTGATCTGCATTTCCATCTTCAGCCTCCTGATCCTCAACTGTCTTAACCATATGTTCAGCATTAAACTCGAGAGCCATCTGAGCTCTACAATATTCAGGACAGTCTTTATCTTTGAAACTCATTTCGACTTTTAACGCCATTTTTAAAAAAATTAATAAATTAGTGCGTGATAGATAGTGATTGTATAAAAAAAGTCAAGTTTGTTTTTATGCGAAATATGGGAAAAATAAAGCATGTCGAGAACACTTAACAGTATTTAAATATATTAAAAATGCTTTATTTAGCGTATTCTTCAAGAATTAGTTAATTATTGTTATTATTATTTACAGCTTGACAGAATAAATATTCTATTTCACTTATAAGGCTTTTGTTGATATATGTTTAAAACTGAAACAATAAAAAGATAGATTCACTGCTTACTGTTCTAGCACGTTGTATGAATGAGCGCATTTACTTGTTGCCCTTCTTTCATCTTTGTATTATAAATTTCTATTGCCTCAGGAGTTATGGCCGTTATCAATTCAATGACTGCGTCACTTGCTTTATTTTTCAAATCTTCACTAACTTCCAGCATTCCACTCTGCCCGTTGCCTATTACGATAATATCCGGCTTATTGTCCAGCAGTTTTTCTGTTTCCCACTCCCCTATCCTGTGAGAAGTGCCAAATAAACTTTCTAATCTCTCGTATTCCCGCTCTTCTACCTTGTCTTCAATAATAAGAACCTGGAAATATTTTTTTCCTTCTATGGTAATTGAGCCGAAATTAGTGGAATCGATGTGGGGCATGGAGTTTAATTTATAATTAAAATTAGTATTCTAATTAGTTCAAAGTCATATTCTGCATCACGTGGGCAGTAGGGTGCCCCATAGCCCCCCTTACTAAATTTTGAATTCCAAATATAAACATTTGGACTCCCTCAGAAATCGGCCTTTCTTTTAATTTAACAAGCATTAATTGATCAATCTCAGCTTCTATTACTAAGGCCGCTTGCATTGTAACTTCTTCCGAAGTATTGACTTTTCTTTTTACCCTGCGGCCGCTTTCGCTAAGCGCTGTACTTGTCGCTGTATCAATAATTTGCCTTACCGCATTACGAATACGCGCATCATCTTCTGAATAAGGATCAAGCAACCCTTCAGCATATACTAAACGCTTATAACCCTCTACAAGTTCTCCATATGTTAGTTCTTCCATTTTTCATGAAATTTATAGCTGAAAGACTATATTGTAATGTCTTATTTTCTGTCAAGTTTATTTTTCTGAGCTCGTCAATCTGTCTCAAGAAAGGGGGACAAAAACTTGAAGAACAAAAAAGTTGTGCGAG
>CAYVJW010000068.1:0-9025 GCA_964451885.1 uncultured Candidatus Peribacteria bacterium
CCTCCTGAATTCTGGGAAAATCAGAGGCCGTCCCCCTAACTTTGGACAGATTGAGCCAAAAGAGGTCTTATGGCATTGTATTGTGGGATAAATATTGCTTTTATTTTTGAAATAAATTTAGAATTTTGTATTATTATTCTTGTTTTTAATTTCTTAATTAGATATCAAAAATGAATGAAAAACTACATTACAATGGCGATATAGCACAAAATCTAAAGGATGAAGTTGACTACTTTATCAAAGAAGCAAAAAATCCGGGGCCGGTAATAGAAAAATTAGGAGGAGTTTTGGGAGTTATAAAGTCATCAAAAAAAGAAAAACATGCGGCCGTAAGGGAACGTTTGGCGGAACTATATCCAAAAGGAGAGGAAATCGCGCAAAAACTGCAGATAATACTTGATGATGTGAAAGAAGGAGCATCAGTGGATCCGGAGTTCGAAAGAATTATGAAAAAACTAAAACGCCACTTGAAAAAAAACAAAAAAAAGGTCGATAATTTGATTGAAAAGTACTTGAACAAAAAGGATGAAATGGCAAAGCAGTTTTTATTGGCAGTGGATCAGGTTGTAAGCGTGGCGGAAGAATTGATAGAAAGTAATACAAAGGAATTTGACTCCAAAATATAAAAAAATAGGGTGTAGATAATTTGAATTTTCAAATGAAGCTTCAAAACATACTCGAAGGCGGAAGAGAATTTATGGAATGCATGAAAAAATTACCCCATGTTTTGAAAGAAGCGGCAACGGTCGAAAACATACCTCCTCTCGAAGTTATCCCAAGGCTTTTTATGAAACCGGCACATGAATTGAGCAGGATTATTGCCGCTGAGGTAATAAGTATTCTTATCGATAGTTCGCCTCTTAGAGATTATTTTAATAGAGAAGAAATCCCGGAGACGGGAACACAAAAAAATGTACTCCTAATTCCCGGTTTTATGATGTCAGGAGGAGGAATGTTTGCTCTCACGGACGAGCTAAAAAGAAATAAGTGTCACATATGGACGCCTTCAACAAGACTAGTTGTCTCGGAAAGAAGTTTTAAGGCTGTCCAAGCACAAGTTATGGAAAAACTTGATGAAGTATATTCAGAAGAAAAACCTGTAGTGATTATAGGATACAGCCTTGGGGGGAATTTATTGCATATGATGGCCGATCAGATACCCGATGATGTTACCATGATAAGTTTTGGAGCCGATTATGCCGAAAAAGCCACTTTCCCGTATATACTTCGCTGTCTTTTGGGAAAAGGAGAAAAAATGGGATTATCTCCACGAGTAATATCTTTGCGTGAATCTTCTTCGCTTTCTAATCCTTTTGAAGAAACTGAAGATACTCGAAAAACATCTATAATTCCTGTTTTAGGAGTCCCTTATCATTACTCTATTAATGATCCAAAAGTTGTATCAGCGATCTTTCAAGCTATACCGGGAAATTTTACACAAGAAAACGAGTGAATAAAAAAGAATAATTTATTTTGTTGATAAAATTATCGACACTACGGCAATATATAAGCTAGAATTATAAATTATTTAATACTTCCCTTGAGAATGGGAGAGTAGTTTTGTAGTAGAAAATAAAAAAATTGACTTTATTTTTCTGTAGATTAAAGTCCGCTGTCGAACTTCTTTACACGAAAAAAATACGGTAAAGAAAGTTTCTCGATTTATTTTGACAAAAAACAAATGAAACTATCTCGTATACCGGAAGCATTATCCCAATTAAAGCAATCCTGGCAAAACGAAAGAAAAGGAAGAAGGGATTGCCGGGAACGTCACAAAAAGCTCGGAAACTCAGAACCTTCCTTTTTCATAAAATTCATAGGAGATTTATTAACCATTGTAAAAAACGAAATTTTTTCAAAAATTATCGGAAAAAAATATCCTCATGGAAAAATAAGAAGGGAGATTCAGGAAGCACGGAATAAGGTAGCTATAATTATTCCGGGCTTCTATATGTCCTGCCGCGGCATGAATAGGCTAGAAGGAGAATTATATAATAAAGGATATGAGATATGGACGCCTGACAAACAATTAACATTTTCTCCAAGAAGCTGTGTTGAGGTCAGAAGGCAAGTAGCTCAAAAAATACGCGAAGTGATAGAAAATAATGAAAGGGAAAGAGCTAAATTGGCAGTGCTGGGTTATTCTATGGGAGGAAACTTGCTTCACGAAATGGCTAAAAACAATCATCTTCCGGATCTTCCTGATGACACAAAGCTTGTTTCTTTTGGAGCTGCCACGAAGGGGAGGGGAATCCCTTCCACAGCCTTGACTTATTTAGTAAACGGAAGAGAAGTGAAGGATCCTCCCGTATCTTCTAATGTAGTTAATCTTGTAGAAGATCATTCTTCCTTTAATCCGCACCCGCCAACTGATGCTGATGTGACTTATTTTGATCCTGAAAAAACAACTACTCCGTACGGTTTTGTTAATGGAGATGCTACCTATGATGTTGAAAATCAGGAAAGAAAAAAGAAATCATCCATTATCCGAATACCACAAGCTACAAGTCATTTTGCTATTAATGACCCAAGGGTAGTAAAGGCAATGATTTACTGTCTGGATGATGAAAATACCGAAAATGGGGAAATGGAGGAGAGATTGAAAAAACAGACTTAAGTATTAAGACATACAGTTGTCAAGTCAATTTGAATTGACATCCCCCATAAAAAACCTAAAAACGAACATCCAAATAATTAACATCTAACATTCATAATAAACATGGCATCTTTAGAAACAAATTTTGAAACACCTGATTTATCGCATCAGAATGTATTGGCAAATTCAGATTTGCCTTTAGTCCGTCCTTTGTATTCCCCATTCATCCGTCATTTGGATCCGGAAGATCGGGAAGTTTTTAACGATGAACCGCCGCTTGAATCAGCTTGTATGGAAGCAGAAGACGGCAAAGAATTGCTCGGCAGTTATGATTATGTGATTATTGCCACCAGAGGGGTTATCGCCTCTGAAGCCATTAAAGCCGCGCATAAACTGGGAAAAAAGGTGATAGTGCTTTGTGAAAAAGAAGATTTGTCTTATCCGGGGAACTTGATAGATACACAAGGGGGAGATGTTGTTTTTCGAATTCCAACACACAGGAATGAAAAAAATCGAGGAATGGAAAGAACGGATGTGCAAATGATGAAAGCAATGAGAGAAAATCTCAAGCAAATGGGAATAGATTCGGAAAGAACAGCAGTATGTACCGGTTACGGCGATAAAGCCGAAGATTCCGATTGGCATAAATGTATGCATGAAATCGGAATACAAACTATCGGACCTTCGGCTGAGTGGATTGCTTTGCTTGGAGATAAAGCATCAGCGAACAAGCTTGCGAATACGACAGAACTACAACCCCCTTCAAGCTCTGGAGTGATTGAGGTAGTTGAGCAGGCGCTGGATTTTTTTAGAGCACAAAAGAAAAATATATCCATGAAAACCATACTTCGAGATCTTAATAACTTATCAAATAGTGAGAACTCTAAATTTATCCTAAAAGATTGTCATGGAGGTGGAGGAAGCGGACAAGTGGAAATCTCAGAAGATGTATCTGAAGAAGATTTTATTACTGCTGTACAAACTTTTATAGCCCAGGGACGAAAATTCACCATAGATCAATTTATTAAATGCAACAAGCATATAGAAATGCAAGTGATGATGGACCGGGAAGGAAATATCCGTTTCGGAACGCCGCGCGATTGCACCCAGCAAAGGGATAAGCAGAAAGTTATAGAAGAAACAGCGGATTTCGCAGATATGCCTCCTGAACAAATACAGTTTTTACGGGATAATATTACCAAAATGCTTTTCGCTGGAGCTGAAAAACTAGGGCATCCTTATGAAGGATTACTGACTTGTGAATTTCTTTATGATCCGAGAGAGTGTGAATTTTATTTCCTCGAAGGAAATACACGTATCCAGGTAGAGCATGCAGTTTCCGGACATCAGGGAGGGATTGATTATGTACAGACTCAAATAGATATCGCGGACAGAAAAACCTTAAAATCCCAGGAATTGCTCGATCTTCAAGCCGAAATCAGAGGCGGGCATACCATAGAAGCAAGGATATGTTTTGAACGCCCTGTTACAAAAGAAGAACAACAAGATATCAAAGAAGCTTTTGGCGTTAAAGTAAGTACGCGCACAGAATCAGGAAAACCTATTGATCGTCTGGAGCTTCCTGTCGGAAAGGGGATAACCGTCTATATGGATAATAGAATACAGGAAGGAGGAAAAATGCCGAAAAAAGATTATGATTCGTTAGTAATGCAAGTAGTTGCCAGGGGAGAAGACCGATATGAAGCTCACGGGCGCCTGGTAAAAGCCGTTGAAAGCTTACAAGTAGAAGGAGTACACACAAATAAAGAACTTGTTTTGGGAATACTCAATCACCCTAAGTTTCACGTAGGAGTAGCTAATTCAAGCATGAAAATTGCCGATGGCGTGATGCAGGAAATGCAGAAAAAATATGAAGCAGGGGGGGGAGCAAAAGGAGAAGAGCAAAAGATTGCTTCGATCATAGGTTCGGTTGCGAAAGGAGAAATAAGTGCTCCCGAAGCTTTTGAAAATTTAGATTTTAGACAGGTATTTCGCTTGTATTTATCAGATTTGAAACCGACAAGATCTGAAATAGAAGATTTACTGGAAGCCTTTGGTATTACGTCTCGGGATATTTCAAACAGGCTGACGAAAAATGAGTTATCAGTTTCGGAAAATCAGCTTAGTAGTGACCTTGAAGATGTTTTTGACGCTTTTGGAGTTGAAAGAAAATGTCCTAATACTATCGTAGACGTTTTACTTGTTCCACAAAAAATTGAACCTATATTCATAGCTTTCTTGAAGGTTTATGGGGGAGTAAGATGAACAACAAAATTGTTCAGGTTATTTTTTTAAGCCAAAGTTTTCTCTTTCACTACCCTGTTCCTGTCAGCAAAAAATCTCCTTCACTTGGAGCAGCAGAAGGTGTTTTTCTTGAAATAGATTTTTTTTGGCTCTTTGTGCCGGGAAGAACGATAGAAAAAGAAGTTTCCTTTCCCTCATGTGATACACACCTGATATTTCCACCGAGAGCGGTTATGATTTTTCCGCAATAGAAAAGTCCGATCCCCGAACCTTGTACTTTTCCATCGGTACTGAGAGTGGGTTCATTTTCATGCAGAAAAATATTAGCCGCCTTTTTCGAATTCATACCAACCCCGTTATCTGAATATCTAATGATAATATTGCCATCTTCTCCTTTTTTTACCAGCAAAGAAGCAATGGCTTCCCCTTCAGATTTTCTAAACTTTTTTGAATTGGAAAGAAGATTTTCTAGGACTTCTAGAAGGAGATTAATGTCAGTAGAATCTATAACATCCGGTGCAATATCAACTTTTAGTTCAATATCGCTTTCTCTCAAAGTAGCCCGAGCTGCAGGAACAAACCTGGATTCAAGCTTTTCTTTTAGATCAACTGTTTCTAGCTTAACGATAATCTTTTCCGGGCTTTCTTTAAAACTCTTTAGTCTTTCAATACCTTCTTTTATTCCGGTAGAAGCAATGAGGGCAAATTCAGAAAGTGCTACTTCCCTTGCCTTTATATTCAAGGTTTGTTCAACTTTAACCTTTAAATTATGAAACATTCGTTCTGCATTTTCCGTTACTCTTATCAAATGCATTTGTCCCGCACATTCGAATCTATAAGTACCGTCTATATTTCTACAATGAGCAATGAATTCATTAAGTTTGTCATATTCTTCCCGTAGTTGTGCAGTCGTTGTTTCAATTTCCGGGGATAAGTCATTCATTATATGGTTATGTAACTCCTCAATACTTTCTTGAAGACTTGCTAAGGAAGTGCTTAAACTTTCAGGAGTAGATATCCTTATGGCTCTTTCCTCAGATGTTTCTTCGATGAGAGGATTAGGCAAAGCAGCGATTTTAAAAGGAAGCGCAACAAAAAACTTCGACCTTACCAGATCAGGATCTTCCTGCTCTTTCAATTCATCTATTTTATTAAGATCAATATCATTCAGTCGAGCCTGTTGTTGGATTTTTTCTTGAAACTGAAGCATCCTGTTCAGCGGCTCGAATATTTTTTGCAAACGTTCAAATAGATCAATAAGCTGCCTGGTCCGGTCATGAATCTTCTCATTTTGCTTCGTAAGAGCCAAAGACAACCATTCTCGTGTAGTAAGAGGTCTGTCTGTTGCAGCGATAACATCCTCTAGTATGTAGAGAACAGGATTCTTTCCTTCGAATCCCGGGGTCGGGGCAGGAGGGCCGGAATCATTTGCTGGTTGGCCATGAATATTTACGTCGAGGGAAGTAGTATGGATTTGATGCTTTTCAAGAGGCATTTGGTATGTTGTAATATAATATTAATTAAATCATTTACACATAAGCACAACTTTTCAAAAAAGTCAAATCATTTCATTGCAATATCTTACTTGCCACTTGATCTTTGGGCTTGCTCCTTGTATTAGCACTCCATTGACATAACTGCTAAAATTCATAAAATTTCACTCAATGAACGAAAACCCATACGAAGTACTCGGCGTATCAAAAAACGCATCAAAAGCAGATATAAAAAAAGCGTTTCGTCAGAAAAGTAAAGAACACCATCCTGACAAAGGAGGAGACGAAACTACGTTCAAAAAAATCAGCTCTGCCTATGATATACTCTCCGACGATCAAAAAAGAGCTCAATATGATCAGTTCGGAGCTGCTGGGTCGGGCATGGGAGGAGGGCAGGGAGGATTTAGCGGCGGCTTTTCGACCGGGGGTTTTGGGGATTTTGAAGATGTTTTTTCAAGTTTTTTTGGAGGAGGAAGATCATCTCAAGGGGCTCGTTCTCATACTTCTCACGGAGCGGACTTGGAGGTAGTAGTAAAACTGAGTTTTGAAGAAGCCATGAAAGGCGTAAAAAAGTCCTTTACCTCCAAAAATCTGGAAACATGTACAAAATGTAGTGGCGATGGAGGCTTTGATAAAAAAAGTTGTTCAAAGTGTCAGGGAAACGGCTTCATATCACAGAAATTTCAAACACCGTTTGGTTCAGTCGCGCAACAAACCACCTGTCCTGAATGCCGGGGACAGGGGACGTCTTTTTCCAGAACCTGTTCGGATTGCCAGGGAGAAGGAAGGATTCGCCAAAAAAAAGAAATAGAAGTAAATATTCCTACCGGAGTGGAAGACGGGGAGACACTCCGCCTTATCGGAAAAGGAGAAGCGGGAGTGAGGGGAGGCGCCCATGGAAATCTATATGTCCATCTCCGTGTTGACCCATCAAAAAAATTCCAACGCCATGGTCTGGATTTAATTTCCGTATTAGAAATCTCCGTTTTTGATGCCATTTTGGGAGGAAAATTTGAAATAGAAACTTTTTGGGGCATGGTTGAACTTGATGTTCCAGAAAACACAAAAGACGGCCAGATGTTAAGAATTCGAGGAAAAGGGGTGGAGAAAGGCGGGCAAAAAGGGGATCATATAGTCAAGATTGAATACGAAATGCCGAGGAAAGTGTCGGGGAAGTTGAGGGAGGTTTTGGAGGAAGCGAAGGAAAGAAGTAAGTGACAAGGGACAAGTCGCAAGTATTTACCTTCGAGTCCGGTCTTTAATTTTTTTGGACTTGGCCGTGTACAAACGCCGATTGTTATGTTGGATTTCGCACAAAAAAGCCAAGTCAAAAAGAAATGGCTTATCGTAGCCTGCGTCTTTTTTTTAGGCTTGTCCGCTTGCTACTTCCTCGCATAAGCATCCACCTTCTCCTTAAACTTCCCCGCAAAATACCTCAGCCGAGCTCGCGACTTCTGATACGCCAAAATTGCTTTCTTTTCCTTGGTTATTGCTTCTTTCTTTTTAGCAAGAATTGCATTTAATTTTTCTAAAGTTTTTTCTCCCGCTATCCCCGCTCCAAGATCATTTTCGCTATTAATGATTTCGTGCGCTTTTTGGAACTCAACCAGAGCGGCTTTAGTTTTTTCCCCGAAATAACCGGTCGGTGTATGGTCCATTAATTCTCCCTGTACTAGAATTTCCTGGAGTTTAAAAGCCGCCTTACTTCGAGACCCGAAAGCGATTTTTTCTTCAAAATGAAACTTTTCCCACGTGTTTCGGATTTTTTTCTGAATCTCAAAGTGATGCAGTACTTCACTGAGTTTATTTCTGGTTTTCGGACCAAAAACGCCCACACCTCGATCACTTTTTTTGTTCACAATAAAGTATTTTTTCTGAAAGGCGAAAACGATATCTCTCAGGCCATCATCAAAAACACCGTCTATCAGCCCTCCATAAAGCCCGATTTTATTAAGCGCCCTTTGGAGTTTTTCCACTTCTATCCCTTTGTCTCCTCGGCTTAGATTTTTTGAAAAATCTGGCATTGCTGGAATATCAATGATTCGATTTAATGGCATCGGTACCTCAAAGTTCACAGAATCCTCTACGGTAGAACCGGCCGGAAACATTTCACAATCCAAATCAGGCACTCCCCAGGCCAACGCTCGAAGAAGCCCCTGCTCGCCATATCCCATCCATAAATCCAAACGGTCATGCCTTGCCAGCTCCCTTTCTCCTTTATTAACGATAGCCCCTCCACGGTCATGCACCGTCCCGCATCCGAAATTTGGAATACAAATCTTCGTCCCGAAAGGATATGAACGCGGAGCCGCAATCATCCCCGGATAAACAGGAGTCCCGTCTGCTCCCCTGATCCCGCGTCCGTTCAGCCGGATTTCACTTTCATAACTCCCGGTGATATAAAAGTTCTGATCCGGAAGAGGGGAGTAGTATCCGGTAATGGTAAAAGTATGTTTTTCACCGCTCTGGTCGCTTTCCGCGTGAGTTAAGATAACATTTACACTGGACAATAAGACAAGAACGGATGTGAAGAATATTTTTTTCATAATTTACTTGAAAAATCCGCGTACTCTAGCATAAAAAAAAGGGAAAAACAATCTTTTTGTGTTGCAAAAAAACAAAATTATTGAAAAAAATAGTGGGTAATTCCTTTTTTACAGCGCTAGAGAATTTCAGATTGACATAAAACTTA
>CAYVJW010000069.1:0-8864 GCA_964451885.1 uncultured Candidatus Peribacteria bacterium
GACAGTGCTTGACTGCGCTTATAGCAAAAATGGCTTTCAACCAAAAGATTCAATAAGACTTCTAACTTGACTTTTTTATGTAAATAATATAAAAAGAAAGTATTCATGAAAGGAAGAACTTTTCGCAGTTTCGTGAATCTTGCCCTTCATGATCCTTGTACGAAGGCTTCGAGGATTATAAACGGGATGGTAATTTTTTTGATTATTTTTTCGGTTGCGGTTATCCCTCTTCATTTTATTGACGGGCCAGAATGGGTAGGCACTCCGCTTTTTTTATTTGACCGAACGGTGGTGACTATTTTTACGGCAGAATATGTCCTTCGGATTTGGGCGGCAAAAAAGCCTTTTCGGTATGTTTTTTCTTGGTGGGGAATTATTGATCTTATTGCTATTTTACCTTTTTATTTGGCTAAATTAGCACTGTTCGGATCTTCACAAGCCTTTTTAGCACTTCGGATTTTGCGACTTCTTAAACTTGGAAGAGTCTATGATATGGAGCGCGTTGCTATCCTTAGTTGCTCCAAAAATTCCCACGGGGAATTCAAGGTAATCCCGGGAGAAGAAATCGAGCGTGTTGTGCAAAAGCATCCTTTGGTTCTTTTGATTTCTCTTTCCTTGCCCCTGGCTTTTACTTCTACGGGGCTTTTTACTCTTGTTTTTTCCCAATCGGTTTTTGCCATCGCCGTTTCTATTCTCTTCTTTTGTTTGGCGATTATTTTTTTCATCAATGCCTGGCTGAATTATAATTATGACGTTATCTATATCACAAACCGGCGGATAATCGTCCAAAACCGACATCTTTTCGGTTCAACAGCAAACGATATTTCTTATGAGGCGATAACCAATGTCGTTCCGAGCAATACAGGGATAATTCATTGGCTTTTTAAATTCGGAAATATACGCTTGGAAACAGCTTCAAGCGCGGGGATTGTTAATTTTAATGATACCCCGAAACCCCACAGTGTGGTTCAGCATATTTCTGCAAATAGAGAGCTAGTTTTGAGAGCAAAAATAAAAACAGTTGCAAGTTCGTAAGGGATTTGGCAGAAAATAACTTTTTAACTTTATTCTTCTTGAGTTTCCTCTCTCCACAAGCTTCTAAATTTAAAGTATTCGGTCAGCCGCAGTCCCGTAAACCTTCCCAGCCAAATATTTCCAAGGACGGGGAGTATTATGTATTCAGGAAGTGCCAAAATTGCTTCTTTGAAAAAGGGCATATCAAATAGGAAAAATCCCATGAGGGAAACCACTACTGTTTCTCCCGCTACAACAATCGCGCTTCTTATTCCTCCCTCGGACTGTGCGGAGAGGAACTTTTCCGATACTGTTGACATCACGAGCATCGGGAAAATTGCCAAAGATAAATTTAATGATGTCTGAAAATATATGGCTAATCCCAATACCAGAAAAAAGGATAATGCCAGGGAACTTAGGAGTAAGCTTAATCTTGGGATATAAAGGAGATCGACTTTTTCAAAAAGTACCCGAATGAGATAACTTACGCACAAGGTCACAAAAAACACTACCAGACCGAATTGCATTCCCAGTACGAAAAAACTAAGCGACAATACTAACGGTGCGTATACCCCGTAAGTAGACATACCGATCACTTGCCTAACAAATGAAGTTACAAACGTCAAAAACGGGACAACTAACAACAAATAAACCACGTTTTGAGAAATCCCGTGCGAAACGAAATAAGTTACCAATTGGGAAAATATCAAAAAGGGGGAAGTTCTGCTCCTCTCATCTATGATACGATACTCAATCGCCCTTGATTTCAAGTTATCAATGATTCGGAGATTTTCGGACGAATCCAATTTCCTTTGTTCAAAAATAGGGTTAAGCGCTTCCAACCTTGTGAGAAGAATATAGCGTGGCTGGAGTATCTTAAATAGCGGTTGAGCCAGTTTTGCGACTTGATCCAATGACCCTTCCACGAGTTTTACCCATAATTTATCTTTTAAATCAAATTTATTTTCGCGGGATAATTTTTGCCACAACTGGGCAAAACTTTGCAGTCCGATTACGGATTTCGTATGAAAAATAATAAGGTCTGATTCTTTTGCAAATGAAATATTTTCTTGAATTTTTCGAACAAATTCGTCTTCCGCGGAAAATCCACTTTCGTCTTTATCATAGGTAATTTCTTTAAGCCAAATCCCCTTTTCCGCGGCCTGGTATACAACTTCTGAAATTTCTTCAATATTATCCGATATTAAAATTCCTTTCTGGTTATATACAAAAATATCTTTCTCTGAAGATGCCTTTTCTTTTCCTTGTTTAATGGTCAGTTTAACCGTATATTTCCCGGTTTTCTGATATTGGTGCGCCACTTCCCGCCCATATTGGAGCGGTGTTCCGTCACCATAATCCCACCAATAAACTGGTGTTCCGGATGAGGGGGATACCAGTTTCGAGCCCTCGGCATTAAAAGCACTTACATTCCCATGTTCTACAAATTCTTCCGCGAAGACATACGGAATTATTATTTCTTCCTCAAATTCAACGCTTTCGGCTTCTTCATCTTCTACTGATAAAACTTCTAAGCCCTCTTCCGGTTCTGTATTTACATCCAGTTCTGTCTGGGCAAAAACAATTCCGGAGCTGAAAAAAATGAGAGAAAGGAGAATGAGGTACTTTTTCATCATGTGGGAGTTTGACAGAACAAGGGGGAAGAATCAAGGGACAAGGAGCATGGGGTAAGGGGCAATGTTTATCAGATTTTTTAAAAAAGACTCTTTATCCTTGCTCCTTACCCCTTGCTTACTTGTTTGCTACAAGAGCCTTCACATCAAAATTAATCAATGTCGCATCCCATATAACTTCGGGGACAATATTTTCGTCTGTTTTTTCTTTCTGAAACTCCTTTTCATTGAAAACGTATTCTCGAAAAAAATGATATTTCCGATCCAAATTTTCTGATTTTTTTGCCAGTTTTCTAAATTTTTCCCCGTGGATTCTGTAAAAAAGATAATGTTCCGCGAAATCCTCGAAAGGATTGGACATCGCGTATCCGGATACAAAATCAACCTTTGTGCTGTCCAGCCTTCTGCGGTTTGCACTTTTCCATGAAATTCGATAAAATTTCATGCTCGGATCATCTGATAAAATAGGTGTTTTATAATCGTAAAAAACTGTTTTTTTTCCGTGCCTACCCTTTAGGTTTCCTAAATCAACAACATGTCCTATTTCATGAATAAATACAGCCATAAGTTCGTTTTCTGAGGCTATTGTCCCAGTATTGAGGATGATTTTTTTTGAATTCGCCATTCCTCTTGATACATGTGATTCATTCTTTACCTCCAACCCTTTTAGATTTGAAATATGCTCTTTTGGAATATATTTAATTACAGTTCGAATATTCTTTTTATATTCTGCTAAATTACGTTTCTCCGCAGATGTTCTGAAATTTTTAGCTGAAAAATACTTATCCCATGAAAAAGATTCAATACGAGGGAAACGCCTGATTCTTTTTGTTCTAAAACTCCTTCTATAAGCTGCATAACGATAATTATCCGTATCATATGTATTATCTACCAATAAAATAGAATTATGCAATTGTAACGATAACAGTACTGAAATCAGAAACATTTAATAAACAAATAAATGGCAATAGAATCGCTTTAAATTTATATTTGCCTCTTTTTTGTTTTATATTTCTGTATTTAATTTATTTTCCTTTTATCACGTATTAAGCTTCACGTCAAGTCGATTTTTCATAAAATATAAATATAATCAACTTAATGAAACTCACTGAAATAATTGAAAGATTGCTTACTTCCCCCAATATTGCTTCTCATAGCCCTATTTATGAGAAGTACGACAAGAATGTACAAGGAAATACGGTTCATGAACGGGGAAGGGTGGCGGCTTCGATATGTGTGCCGTTTCAGGATTTTCCGGAGCTTCCAGACAATAAAGCTTTGACAGGCATAGCTATTGCTACGGGAGGGAATTCAAATCTTGCAAAGATTTCTGCTCGAGAAGCAGCCAGTAGCGCTATCTTTGAGGCGGTGATAAAGCTTGCTTGTGTGGGGGCTGAGCCTTTGGCAGCTACTGATTGCTTGAATTTTGGGAATCCTGAAAAAAAGGAACAAATGGGAGATTTCATTCTGGGGATTGATGGGCTTAAAAGTGTTTGTGAAGCGCTGAATGTTCCGATCGTTTCCGGAAATGTTTCGCTTTATAATGAGTCTAACGGAAAAAGTATTCCGCCAAGTGCTTTGGTTTCGGTTTTTGGGCGGGTAGAAAACCCGGTAAGTGTTCCTCAGTTAGGATTTCTAAGGCCCGGAGAAACGATTTTTTTAGTCGGGAAGCGTTCGGAGAATTTGGGAGGGTCGGAGTTATTGAATGTATGCAGAAAAAGTGATTTCCGGATTCCTGAAATTGAGTTTAAATCCGGAGAGCGGTTAGTAGGATCTTTGCAAAAAATTGCTGCCACCAATAAGATTTCAACAGCTCAGCCGATTCTGAATGGCGGTTTAATTATAGCCCTGCTGAAATCCTGTTTTGAAAATAATTTTGGTGCTGAAATAAGTATCCCGGAAGATATTATTCCTGGCTTTCTTTTTGGAGAGGATTTAGGGGTGGTGGTTTCTTCCTATGACGGGACGGCGATTCAAGAAGCTTTCGGAGATGAGGCTGTTGAATTGGGAAAGGTTAAGGAAAAGTTTCATATACAAATTATGGCCGGAGATAATGTTTTGCTGGAGAAGAATTTGAGTTTGTGGAAAGATATGTGGGGCAATACTCTCAGGAAAATATTTTAAAAAAAATTGACAAACTATTAGAAACGACTACTAAGTATACAGGCTAGCTTTTTTATGATAATTTAAAAATGTATCCCGAGAATACAAATGAATCCAGCTTTAACTATAATAATGTAGATAATTGGAGTAATTTTCTGCAGGAGCATCTACATGATATTATGTGTTCTCTTTCAGAGAGCTTTGATGAATTCAGAACAGAATTCGAAAATTTATTTGCGGGGCTTGAAAGGATAAATACAACCGGAGAGTATGACGCAGACAGAAGAGCAAGTATTTTAAGCCACCAAACTGCAATAATATGGAGGTTGATTACTGTTTTTTTAGATAAATATATCACTCTGTCCTGCTCTGATGCGCCACTTGACTATAAGCGACTTCTTGCTTCAATGGCTTCAAGACAAATATTTAATTCTTTGCTAAGTTCAAAATTCACCAAGTCTTCTGAAGAACATGACTACCTTGATCAAGGGGCAGAAATAAGTACTCAAACTTTTACAGATCGGGCATTTTGGGTGGAAGAGATTGACGGCCGTTTTGTTATTAAAAAAGGAATGAGTGCTCTACCGGGAGTCTCAGAATGTTTTATAGAAGCAGAGCAAAGGCTGCTTCAGCAGCTTAAAGAAAAAGGAGAAAGCACAGATGATGCCTTCGCTACAAGTAATGATTTAATGGATATTGAAAATGATGAGGGAGCGAGAGAGGCGAGACTAATAGAGGATACGTTAAAACGATATTTTGAAACGCCTCTTTATCAATTCGAATTTGTAGCAAATGAATTTTTTAGAGGTTTGTTTAACGATCTTAGGGATTTAAAAAATAATAAAAATGAAGAAATTACAGGTTCTAATAAAGAACAACTTTTGGAACACCAAAGGCAACATGTACATATACCGATGGTTTGGTTCGATATGTTCATTTCATCAGCTTTCGGTAAATCTTCATTACAGGGACTTAATGATGAGCAATTTGGAAAATTTCAAGAGCGATTAATACAAGCCGGAACTCGTATGATACAGGATGAAATATTAAAGGCTAATTTTGAAAGCCCATCTATTACCCTGTGGTTAGCGGAAAACGGACAAGTACTTCAAGGAGAAGAAGCGGTGCAAGTAATGAGAATATATTTTGCAGCTGAAGAAGCGGTATTACTTAAAAAACTAAGTGATGCTAACGGAGCTGAGGAATCAGCATCTGATGATGACGAAATACGTGAGAGAGTGGTCAAATTAAGAGAAGAACAAAAAACTTTGGTTAGTCACTTTAGAGGATTAATGCTAAAAACTTGTTATGAAACTACATCTCCTGACTCTCTTGGAACGGATTTTAAATCCACTTTTCGCTTGTTTTAGCCAAAAAATAGCCTCCTTTTTTTTATTTCGTGCCTAGAACCTACCCCCTCATCAAATAAATTTACTCATTTTTCTATCAAAGTAAAATGAATTATCAGCAAAGTCGTTCCTAGAAAAACAGATTATTTTCGAGTTGTCGGCATCAGTTAGCCAAAACAGCGTTTAAAACCCGTTGGAACAGAGAGAGAGGCTGCTTCTATAACACATGAATTAAAAAAAACTTGACAAGTTTTTGAGTGTGATTAATTTAAGCAAAATTTATATTATAACTTTTTAAAAAATGACTGAAAAAAACGACTGGATTGATGAACTTAATAGCAAAAACTTTAATGCCAGAACCTTTGATCATGAGGCTCAGGATAAGCGAATTAAAGAAAGTCTGGATGAGGAAAAACAAAAAGCTGTGGAATTTGCAAAGAAATATGACTTACAAGATGAAAGAGTGTGGAATGAATTTATCAATGAGGCTTTAGCAGTTTACCTAAATGGTCCTGTATATGACGCTAGTAGTAGGTATGCCGTTGATCAAAATATTCCGGAAATTTCGCCAGTTACTTTATTTGATTTTGAAACGTATGTCGCGGATCTTAAAGGTTTATTTGAAGATATAAACAATGATCCTACTGAAAATATGTATTTGAAAATGCAATGGGCGGCCATATGGAGGATCGTGGGCCGTTCATTTAATGATTTTGCTAATTATGCTTGTGCAGACTCTCCTCCAGGATTAAAGGAAAAACTTATAACTGCTGCTCCGTCAGCGATGCTTACTAAATTGATCGATCCTCATTTTGTAATGGGAAAGTCTCAACGGATCTGGAGAATGAGCAAGTCACTTACTGAAGGAGAAGAAAAAGCGGCAATGCAGGCAAAAATGGTTGAAGCAGCCGTAAAAAAAGCGGCTAAGAAAGCCGGAAAAGTGTATTTCGAAAATAATTCTTCGAATCCTTTGGATGAAGTCATACGTACTTTTACTCAGCAGGCTGTTTGGCTAAAAAAGGATGGGGATGAGCTAAAGGTTTTAAAAGAAAAGGAGGCCATTCAGGGGATTTATGAATCTCTTACGCACGCGGCTAATATAGTCATTAAAAATTTGAGAAATGCGGAAGAATTTGATGCTCGTGCTTCTTCTATTGGAGCAACTACGCCTGCTATTATGAATAATGGAGTACAAGACGCAACGGAAAGAATTGTTTCTTCAGGATCAGGGGAGACTGATGTGGATGCATTGATGCGGCAATTGGATGATTTTATAAAATAGTTGACGAGTATCTTCTCGTTCCGAAGGTCTGGCATTCAGGAGTGGGTGTATCTGAGAATAACATTTCATAACTATCGTTCCCGAAGAAATTATCAACCGGATAAAAACGCCAAAATACCACCCGCTCCTGCCGTAGAAATTGATATCCACTCGAGGAACAGGTGACAAGAAATTTTTTTTCTTTTATGTTTTTTTTGTTATCCTAAAATCAATTCTTAATTTTTTGAAAAATGTCAGATTCTAGAGAGAAAGATCCGGTAACAGCTGGTATTGATAAGTCTTCAGATTCTGATCCGGAATCACCGGAAGGGATTGTTGCTAAAAGGCTGAATGAGCTTTTTGCGGAGTTTTTTGACGGGGAGGCATTTCGGGAGGAATTTGGGAAATTTAGCATTATATTTAATCAGATAAGAAAACGAAAAGAAGAGACCGAAAATATTTCTGCAAAAGAGATAAATTCGTTTCTAAAAGCCCAAAATGATGCCGTGAAAAATCTGGAAGCGTTACTGGCTGAATTTGTGAAAAATATTACATTTACCCAGGATGTCTCTTCCGAATACAAACTTCAATTATTTTTATCCGCAACAAGGGTAATACAAAGAGGATTATTCCAAGATGCTATTTTTATGGCTGAGACGGCCTGGCTTTCGGAAGACGGGGATATTCTCGAGGGCGAGAAAGCCATAACGGAGATTGTCAGGTATTTTTTGGTAATCGGGGCGGAACAATATAATAAGTTGAAGTTTGATCTTGTGTATTTTGGTACTGTTCCCCCCGGAGCTGTAGTTTCTAATGTGTCTGAGAATACTGCAAAAGTTATTAAACTTGGAGAAAGTAAAAAGGAGGGTTGTACAGATGCTGAAAAACCTGGCGGGAAAGATGGGATGGGGCCGATTCATTGGAAAGTGGAATAAAGCGGGCAAGGTGACAAGCGGGCAAGTAGAATGAAAGAAATGAAAAATATTATGAAGCTGATTCAATGTCTCTGACTCTAAGAATCAAGATGTTTTTGCTTGACAAAATTTATTATATTATTATATTCACAATATTAGATTTTTTAACTCCAAATCACCATGCCACGTCCACAAATTGATGCTGACATCGCTATTGCTGAAGGATTAAAGGATGATATGCATCCTTCTTTAGCAGAACAAAATCATGATCATGAAAATAGATTCATGAGAGGCTTATCTGCTCGATATACTAGAGACAATCCAAACTTTACCCAAGATGAAGAGAGTCTACGAATAGCAGATGGATGGGATCTAGAAAATGATACCGATCCCGAAGTAGATACTCCACAAGAAGGCGCTGATGGAGGTCCTGCCCCATGGGAAGAATATGACTACTTAATTTTTGATGTTAATAAGGAGGATATTGTAATATATGCAGAATGGCCAATAAAGTGGCTAAAAACGCATCGGTCCAGGCAAAGTTCCATTTTGATGTGATGTGTTGAGAAGTAAACTGATAAAAATATAA
>CAYVJW010000070.1:0-8774 GCA_964451885.1 uncultured Candidatus Peribacteria bacterium
AATGGCTTGCAAGTACATGTTATTTATTGTATACTGCGAGTTTTTCGGTTAATACAATGTTTTAATATCTTTTTCAATACAATTTTTCATACACCTGTTTAATAAGATTTATTTTTCATGTGCGAGGAAGGAAAGCTGAGTTATTTTGAATAATGCTAAAAAAAAGACATTCATATACACGTCCTCTTTTATAGCAATAATAATTATTTCCTCACTGAAATAGTTACTCCTTGTTCTGCATACGGCGAACATACAGTTATCCTTCCTGCAGCTCCTTCCTTAATGATATGATAGCCAGTTCCATTTGTAGTGGCACTGCTGGGATCTTCCGGGATACTCACCAAATAAGTACCATTGGATGTAACTTCTGGAAGATCAGTTAAACCTGTACATACTCCACCGGTCACACAAATCTCATTAACAGCATCGTTGCAAGTGCCTGTTTCATTAATTCCTGCGGGAAGAGTTCCACTATGATCTATCGCATACTGATAAACACTGTCTAAAATAGTCCTTACACTTGAACGACGCTGTGCATTCCTCGTATCGGCCAATTGCTTCCCGGGATTAATAGCCACGATCACAATTCCTGCCAAGATAGCAATAGCAGCCACCACTAGCAGAATTTCCAACATAGTAAAACCTAATTTTTTTCTTGGATTTTTCATTCTTAATTATTACCTTATTTCATAACACTAATGGTAGCCCCCTCTTCAGCATCTGGTGCACATACTTCTATCCGCCCCGAAGCAAGCTTTGCTACATGATAACCTGAACCATTAGCTGATCCTCCGGATGGATCTTGTGGAATAGCTACCAGATACGTTCCATCAGTAGTAAGAACCCCAAGATCAGTTATTCCCGTACAAGTTCCTCCGGTTGCACAAATTTCATTGGCTGCGTCCGCACACGCCCCAGCTCCTACATCATTGACCGATGCCGGAATAGCGCCGTTATTATCTATCGCATATTGATAAATGGAGTTAATAATAGTATTTACGCTTGAATTTCTCTGTGCATTCCTCGTCTCAGCCAGTTGTTTTCCGGGGTTAATAGCCACGATTACAATTCCCGCCAAGATGGCAATAGCGGCAACTACCAAGAGTATTTCCAGCATAGTGAAACCCATAGACTTATTTACGAAAAAAGGACGGAAGAGATTTTTCATTTTGTATTTTTGATTAAATTTTAAAGAAGTAATCACCAATTACTTTAACAAAAGTTTATTTGAATGCAAAATTTTTGTCAAAAAAAGAACGAAAAATTGCATAAAATCCTATGGCGATTATTTAAAAAAATTGGGAAATAACTAAATTAAAACTCTGCCACTTCTTTCCAGGAAGTCAGATTGATTTGAGGTTGAATTTTATCAATCGTTACTCGTGCTTTTCTTATGGTTGAGCCTACGGTTCCTGAGGCGGTAATCGTTCGGTTTGCTCCGGCTTGTGTAGTTACGATATAAGTACATTCTCCTGGATCAATAGTAAGTGTATCTGTCCCGGAATAAGGGACAGATTCTCGTATTTCCTCCAAAGCTTCTTCCACGCAGGCATTGGCCAAGGCCTTTGCTTGTGCGCTTTGTTCCATAGTAAAACTTGTCCTAGATGAATTAAGCCCCTGCAGAATAATAGAAACAGAGATAGCAGCTGCCACTGCTCCCAAGGCAAGCACTCCCAGGAGTGTAACGACTCCCTTATGTTTTGAATGAATGAATATATTTTTGTTTCCTTGTTTAGAAATTGGAAATTTTAACATTAAAAATTGTTTAGAAATTGAAAATTTATGGGGAAATAACTTTAGAAATCAATTTTATATATTTCACCTCAAACTTGCCGATCCATAAAATGTCTCCAAATACTCATATTCAATTTTTTCCTCAGGATTTTTGGATCGAAGTGTGAATTCGATTCGAATAAGACCTGGTGTACCGGCTTTTGACATATTTCGAAACACAAGATCAGATATTCTCACCCGAGAAGAAGTAATAGGAATAGGGCTTTGGCTCCCTTCTTTGATTTGCAGTACTTCGCTTGAAGTACTAAAAACCGTAGGATTCTTTGTTCCGTCAGAAACTTGTAAAGAAAGAGTATTTTCATTGTTTCCTTGCGCGGGTAAGTTTATCCCATTAGCATTGCGAATAGTTTGTTTTATAAGTTCCATCACATCGGCTCCCTGTTGTTCCACTTCCAAAATAACTTCATTTTTTATTCGGGAATCCAACACAACCGACAAAAAAGTAGTAATGGCAAAAAGGACAATTACCGCAATGGAAAGATAAAGTAATATCTCAATAAGGGTAAAAGCTTTGCTATTTTTAGTCATTATAATTTTAACTTTACAAACTATTACTGCGGCTCTATAACAATAAACCCACTCTGATTATCACTATTAACTCCCACCAAGAATACTCTATCAGTTTCCGATTGGTAGATAACCCCGTTTAAATCTTCTTCAAAGATCATAGATCCTCCATCACTGGCCAAAACAGGATTTGACGGAGTAGAAATATCAACCACAAAAAAAGCTTTTCCATCTTCCACGGCCGTAGCCAGAAAAACGTATTGATTTTGGCTTCCCAGGGCGATGTCGTTTATCTGGCGGTCAATGTTTAAATTATTATCATATTTTACCGGATTAATCGGATCTGAAACATCAAAAAGCCAAAGCTCTCCATTACTTCGCCCAAGAATAATAGTAGTTCCAAAGCCGGCGATACTCATTCCGTCGTGATTGCCGTTGAGATCATATGATCCGACAATGCTGGATGAACTGGGAACTGAAACATCCACTACTATTAATTCCTGTGAATCAATACGGCTGGAAATGTAGGCATAATTTCCTATAACTACAAGATCCATTCCATCATCATTCATTTCTACTCCATCGAGGAAAGTAGGATTTTCCGGATCCGATACATCATACATGAGCAATTCTTCTTGTCCGCTTTCCTCTCGTAATATGTAAACTACATCATTAAAAACGTAGATGCCGTTTGTATGAGCTTTTCCGGGTGTATTGACATCGGCTTTTACTTCCGGTTCATCAGGTTCGTCTATTTCAACCACCTGTAATTCTCGACTTGTACTGCTGGCTGCTACATAAGAATAATCTCCGTCAACGGTAAGGTTTTCTAATTTTCCATCCATGCTTTCTTCTCCGACTACAACAGAGTTGGCGAGGTTGGATACATCTATAATCACATAATCATTTTGGCTTCCATCCGTAATGGCATACACATAGTTTCCCTGAACTTGTATTTTGCGTCCGTCTGCGTCCCCCCAAAAATTCAAACTTGATCCCGGATTACTAACAGGATCTGCCCAATGTGCTAAAATCCAATTAGTCAGATGTGTAGTCAAAACAATCTCACCTCCTCGCCAGGCATCTTCCTCCCAACTTACCCGGGAAAGCACTTGTTTCCTTTTTGAATCAAGGGGTGAAATTTCAATGGAACGCGTAAAAATATTGGTCATATCCGATGTTCCGGAAAAATTCCATTCTCCTCCATTGATACTAAGTCCATGGGGCCCCTCTGATAAGTTAGCAAAACCATTGTCTCGCATATTCCGAACCACTTCTAGTCCTTCTTCAGCTAAAAGGTTTGCTCGATGGCGAACACCGGATAACATCGTGCTTTCCTGCCCATAAAAATAAGCTCCGAAAACACCCGTCACAATAATAGTGAAGATAGCGATGGAGAAGATCACCTCGAGCAGGCCGAATCCGCAGTTTATTTTGAGCATTTCTTTTTATTGAAGGAACATTAATGTTATACAACTAAATGATTAGGAGCACTACTTTAGTAATCAATCATTCCTTTCTCATTAACCATAACATTTCGCACGTCCCCAGTCGAAGCAGTTAATATAACCATACCCGCTGCATCAGGAATGCCATAAAATTTGGAAAAAACAATTTCCGTTGTTCCAGAAGGAGTAATGGAAGAGGTGATAGAAAATACTTCATCTCTTGTTGTATCACGGCTTGCATAACTCGCTCCCTTAAAAATCGTAATTTCACTTGCCTGAAAATAAGTCCCCCAAGCAGAATCACCATCTCCCGATTGCGCAAGCGCTTTTGATCTTCTCAATGATTGCACGGTAACATCCAAAGACACATCCAAATCGCTCCTTACCTGATATGAATGATAAAAAGGAATCGCAATAGTGGCAATAATAGCAATAAAAGCGATGACGAGGAGGAGCTCGAGGAGGGTGAAACCTTTCTTTAGCATAGCGAGATTATACTCTCATTGTCGAATGAATAAAAGACCAGGAAGTGTTCTTATTTTTTTGTTAACCCCTTACTCATTTAACAATCGAATATACGCCCCAGAAACCCACCCCTTATTCTCCTCATCATAAATAATCTCATACCAACCATATTTCCAATCAGTATATTTATAGGCAGTCCCCGGATAAATTTGCTTAAGAATGAGAGAGTTTGTTGTAGGATACTGTCGGACGTTGAGCATTTTTGCATGAGGTACAACTTCCAATGTAGGTAAGGGAGCAGAGGTAGGGGGAAGTTCAGATTCTTTTATCTCTTTTGTGCCGGCATAGGGAGTAATACGCAATATTTGAGTTTCTCCGGGAACAGAAGGTATCGGCTCAAATACTACTACTTTGTCTTCTTTTATGCCTATGCTGGGAATAGATTCTCTTTTTTCTTCCTTTGGAAACAGTTCCAAGTCCGAGATTATGATTTGATCAGGTTCTTCACTTTTTTCGTAGGGTATTTCGGATGGAAATTCAGCAGGAGGAATTATTTTCTGAGAAGGTACTACGGCCTCAGAAAATTCTATTTTTTCTTCAATAACCATAGGCGGTTCTTGAGTAAACGGCAGTTGTTCCATGAATTCTTTTTCCGGTATTGCCTCAGGCATTGATTCTTCTTTATCCAGCTCGCCTGCTTCAATCTTTTTAGATTCCTTCGTTATCACCGATTCCGGTAATAATTGACCAGGTTCTGTAACAGGCTCCCTATCTTCCGGGGATAGGGGAGGAGATACTACAGCTGGCTCAGCGGGTGCCGGGATTGTAGGGGAGATAGTTTCTTCCGGCTCAGATTCCTCCATTTCTTTTCGGGTCCCCTCCATAACTGTTTCCAATCCTTCATAAGTTGAAGTAATAACGGCTTTCGCTTCTCCATCTGTTTTTGAGAGTTCGAGCGGGGTCCACTCCTCAGAAGAAAATTTTTCTTCCGCAAAAATATCCACTTTTTTCAAAGGTTCAGCCTCTTCTGTTGTAGGATGCACGATGCCCTGTGTCTCTACAGAAACAGGCGGTCCGGGAGGAAAAGTCTCTTTTTTCTCCGGTTTCGAAATCACTTCTACTTTTGCCGGAGGAGGAGTAGAAGGCCTTGGGGGAGGTCCCTTTCCGATTCCACCGATCAGGCTGTAAATAGGCAATATCACTGCTAAAGCAACAGAAACCACACCTCCCCATACCACTACCAGAAGGAGAGGCTCGAGTATCACGCTTAGGTTTTTTGTGGTTACATCTGTTTTTTCTTCAAAAACTTCCCCGATTTTGAGAAGTAGTTTCGACAAACACCCCGATTGTTCTCCGGAGGCGATCATTTGCTGGATTGGTGCCGGAATGAGCTTGTCTGTTTTCGGGTAAAGTTCAAAAGATTTCTGAAAAGTATTTCCGGATTCGATGCTTTTTTGTAAGTGGGCATAGAATTTCTTATAGGCTATTATGGTGGTAGAAGAACGCAAGGATTCGATGGTATCGACTACCGGGATATTCACAGATAACAATTGTCCGAGAATATATCCGAAACGGGATAATTCGGTTTGTTGAATCAAGTCATTGATTCCCGGGATATGAAACAATATCCATTGTCCTATATATTTTGTCCGTTCATAGGCAAAGACAAAATAAAGCGTTAAAAATAAGAAAAAGAAGAAAATCGGAATAACCACCAGGCCGTGTTCCCCCAAAAAATTCCCCAGGCCAATAAGCATTTTTGTAATAAACGGTAATTCCAATCTCAACGAAGCAAAAACTGTAGAAAGCCGAGGTAAAATAAACCAGGCGATTCCTACTCCGATAACCAGAGTTAAAGTCAAGACCAGCACCGGATACATCATGGCTGATTTGATTTTGGCCTTGAAAACCCGCTCTTTTTGCTGTTGGGCATTAATCATTTTTAAATTCTCCGAAAGTTTCCCCGATAGTTCTCCTATCCGAAAAAGGGAGATAATATGTTCCGGAAGAAGATTTGTTTTTTGGAACGCGCTCCATAAAGCAGATCCTTCATTGATATCGTCGATTAACCCATCAATCATCCTTCTCATGTAAGGAATTCGCATCCCGGTTTTAATGGACTTCAAAGCGGAAATAACATTGATACCTGCTGCCATTAGCATGGACAGATTTTCGATGAAATATTCTTTTTCGTCATCAAGCCCAAACTGGATAGAATCCATTTTTTTTACTATCCGTTTGAAGATATTAGGCTTTTTTTGTGATTCTATTTTCATTTTAATTCAGCCCTTAAAACCATTAAAGTTTGGATTTTTATCAGGCGGAGAAGCTACGCGAAGTAGTTCTTTCAATGTCGTAACGCCTCTTTTAACCTTCTCCAGGCCATCCTCAAAAAGAGATTTAGCTCCTTGTTTACGTGCTAAATCCCAGATTTGTTGCGTCGAAGGATTTTCTAGAATTAAGTTCTCCATTTCCGGAGTTATCTGAATAACTTCGTGAATGGCGGTTCGTCCTTTATATCCTGAATTGCCACAAGAATTACATCCTTTTGCCCGATAAAGGCTTCTTTGTTTTCCTGGAAAATAATAAGCAGCATAAGGAAGTATTTTTCTTATTTCTCTCATATTTATCGGGATGGAGTATCGACAAACAGGACATAGTTTTCTTACTAATCGTTGGGCTACTAATATTTCTAGAGTGGAGGCCAAAAGAAAAGGTTCCACCCCCATATCCAAAAGTCGGGGAATGGCCGTAGCTGCATCATTTGCGTGAAAAGTTGAAAGTAATAAATGTCCGGTAAGAGCGGCGTTTACAGCAATTTCTACAGTTTCTGCGTCCCGGATTTCTCCCACCAGGATAATATCCGGATCCTGCCGTACAATAGAACGTAGGCCTTCGGCAAAAGTAAGATTTGCCTGAACATTTGTCTGAATTTGATTTACACCTATGATTTTGTATTCTACCGGATCTTCTATGGTGGTGATGTTTATTTCAGGACGATGAAGGATTTTTAAGAGCGCATAAAGAGTGGTCGTTTTTCCCGATCCGGTGGGACCGGTCGTAAGAATCATTCCAAAAGGTTTTCTTATGGCTTTTCCAATAAGTTTCTGATTTGTTGGACTAAAGCCGAGTGAAGCAAGTGTAAAGTTTTGAACGTACTGGGAAAGAAGACGGATACATATCTTTTCCCCGTCAATGGTAGGGGTGATAGAAACACGCATATCGATTGCTCCTTTGGGGGTGATATGCCGGATTGCTCCATCCTGAGGAGTAAAATGTTCATCAATTCGAAGTCTGGCCTGAACTTTTGTTCGATTCAAGATATATTCATAATACTCCTTTGGTACTCTGCCTGCTTCTCTTAACATCCCATCTATTCGGAACCGCACAACAGCTTCATTTTCCTGAGGTTCAAAATGAATATCAGATGTCTTATAAGTCACCGCGTCTTCCAGGATAGCGTCAATAATCTCGGGAGCGATTTCCTTTTGTTGTTTGATAATATTATTAAACCTGGTTTCAAGAGGCTTCCGGTAATGCACAAATATATCTTCGATTTCTTCGGGAAGGGAATAATTGAGAATAATGTCTTTGCCTTTAAATAATTTTTTAAGTTCCGGCAAAGATTGTTGTTCCGGAATATCGGAGGTTATAGTTATTGATTTTTCATCTTCGGCTAAAAGGACTATTCTCTTAATCTTTGAAATATTTTCAGGAAGTCTCAAAACCTGGTCCCGGACAGGTTGGCGGACCGTGAGATTCCAATAAGGGATTTTAAAAAACTCAGCAATAGCCTCCCCTAAAAGCTCCCTGGTGATCAACCGTTCGAGCAGTAGATAATCTACCAGAGAAATTTCATCATGTTTTTTTATGAATTCTTCGGCTCCCTTGATATCCTCCTCAGTCACAAAATCTTCTTTGAGGAGTATGTCTTTTATTTTGGGATCATCTAAATTCATGGAAAAAAAACTAAACAGCAGGGACTTTTGATTGTTGTGGGACGGTGGAAATTTTCTTTCCCGACGCAACAATCCCCTTAATCTTCTCTATAATTTCGGCCAAAGAAGTATTGGATTTGACGAAAAAGAATTCCACACCCAGTTCTTTAGCCCTTTTAAAATCTTCTTCTTGGCTCAGATTTGAAGCAACGATCACCCGGGCGTTCATTTTTTGCGAAGCAATTTCTTCCAGTACCTTAAACCCGTCAATTTTGGGAATGATAAGATCGAGGGTTATCAAATCGTATTTCTTATCCATTAAAGCTTCTAAAGCTTCCTCTCCGTCATAAGCGCACTTAACATCAAAGCCGGCATGGGTTAGTTTTAGATATAGTGCTTTTGCCAAAGGTTTTTCATCCTCCACGATGAGGATAGTCGGCTTTTTTGGTTGTGCGGAAGGGGCGAGTGTTTGCTCGTTCATTTTTTCAAATTTTCAATAATTAAAAACAATCTGTTCATTATACAGGATTTTGGCTTAGAAAGCAAGAAAAGAAAGCTAATTACCGAAGAAGGTACAATACATAATGTGCACTTAACCAAGAAACCCATACATGAGTTCTTG